>CAZPZQ010000009.1:5825-29900 GCA_964590745.1 uncultured Mycobacterium sp.
ACCTTTCGCGCATCGCTGGTATCAAGCCAGTCGTCGATGCTCGGCCCGACCAACTCGGCGTGTTCCGGCGTCAGCAGGGTGCCGTCGCCGAATGCCGACAGTTCTGCGGGAACGGTACGGTCCTGGCGGGAATCGCCCTGGCTGTGCAGCAGCTTGGTGACGAGCTCAGGCAGCCGGACGCGTTCCAGGCCACCGATCACCTGGGTGGGCGCGTGGCGCTCGACAGTGGCGGTGTCGACCAACATCTTGGCGACGCCGACGGCGGCGATCGGCTGGATGAGCCAATCTTGGACCGACACTTCGTCATGCTGGACGGTCACCGCGGGCGGGCCGCCGGCGAACTCAGCGAATTGAGTGGACTTCACGATGGTTGACTGCACGTTCGCGTCCTGGACGATCTGTTCTTGAGCACGTTTCGCCGCGTAATGCGGGAAGTCGTCGAACGCCGGGTCTTCGACACCGACGATCGACAAGAACACCAGCCGCACCCGTTCGGTCGCGCATGCGTCCACAACATTGCGGGTCGCTGTGGCGAAGGCATCCTGCACCGTGGTGCTGTCATCGGACGGCATGGGGTTGGACACGTCGATAACGACGTCAGCCTGACGAAGCGCCTCGGGCAGGCCGTCGGCAGTGCTGACATCAATGCCGGCCGACCGCGTTATCCCGACGATATCGCCGCCCGCCGCCTTGAGTTTGGTGGTCACGTGTGAACCGACTGTGCCGGTGGCTCCGATAACGGCGATGCTCATGGCACGGGGCTACCCGGTTGGGGGCGGGTTAACCCGCAACGGTCAAGAGCCGGCCAAAAAGTCAGCAAGGGCTTGAGCCTGGCTGAGTTTCAGCTCCTTGGTGGCGGTCATCAGATTCACCCGTTTGCGTTGGTGGAGCTCCTGCAGGTGCCGGAAGGCGTCGGCCTGCTCGTCGGCCTGCAACTCTTTGCGGTAGCGGCGGATGAACTCCTTGTGCTTTTCCGGGTCGTGGCCGTACCACTTGCGCAACTCGGTCGACGGTGCCACCGCCTTGAGCCATTCGTCCCACGGCGCGTTGTCTTTACGCTGACCGCGAGGCCAAACGCGGTCGACGAGGACGGTCGTGCCGCTGCTCGGTCGACCGTCTTTGACGTGAACGACTTCGACCGGATGTCTCTTTGCTGGCATACCGCCATATTACGCCGCCGCCAGGCCCATTGATGTCGCCGTATAACGCCGCCGCGACCGCTTCGGCGATCCTGGTTTCAACCCGGGAAAAAACGGGCAGGCCCCACTCGATGGGACGCTGCGGCGGTTGCGGCCAGTCGCTCCATCACAACGGATCGGCCGAGGAGGATTGAGCAGCCTTGGAAGCCCTGGATGAGACACTTTTGCGGGATGCCTCCGGCCAGCAGTGGCGGGCACTGGACGAGGTGATATCGACCCTGCCGAGCCATCAGCGGCTCGCGGTACTCAACGCGGTTCTGGATAGCCGACGGGGCGGCGTCGAACCCAGGTTGGGCGAAATCGAGACGCTGGTGAATATGGTTTCCGGCCGGCCCATCAGCGTCGAGTTCCGAGCGCAGCAATGGCTGGGATGACCGCGGTTCGGCGGCCGTCTGACACCCGGGCGACCGCAGCTGACGGGTGAATGCCGTCGAGTACACGCCCGGCCGGCAGGCTGACCTGCTCGGCGACCCTGCGCAGCCCGCGGTGCTGCTCTGGCACGGCAAACAGCCGGACGTACGCCCCGGTTGTCGACCGCTATGCGGCTGCCGACAACTCGGACGGCGCGGTGGTAACTGAGGTGGCGGCCCGAATCACCGCCGCGGCCGGCTGACCGGCCAGACGGTTGGACATCCGCTGCGCGTTTACCTGCCCGGTGGGCGGGCATCCTGTTCGGTAACGCCAACCCAAGTAGCAGAGGAAGGCCAGCCATGGTTGCATCCAGTACACCCGATCGACTGCGCCAGTGCCTCAACGACGTTGACTTCCCGGCGGACAAAGACGCTTTGGTGGAAACCGCTGAACGCAACGGATGTGCCGACGACGCGGCCCGCGCGCTGCGAGCCATCCCGGCGGAGACGTACGCGAACATCGGTCAAGTCCTGGCGTCGGTGACCCTCGACGACGACCGCCTCGATGACTCCGACAAGGCGGCGGCCAGACGGCTGCACACCAAGCCGGGTCTTGCCGAAAGCGCCAAGGACATCGGTCGGCAGAGTCCGATCGTCGAGGAATTGGGCGAGAATCGCGGCTCCTAGGGGCCCATTCGACGTCACCGACAACACCGCGACCGAGCAGGAGGAAAGGGCATGGCAGCCAATGGTTCGGCCATCATCCAACAGTGGCCGGCAGAGTCCAAAGAAGCCGCGCAACTGGTCATCGAGACCTACGGCGAGCCGCAGGAAAGCACACCGAGCGCACTGGTGTGGCACACCGCAGGGCCATGGAAACGCATCGTCGCCTCGCGTGCCTTCTACCATCACGAGTTCCCGATTCCGCACATCGACTCGGTGCAGTCGGTCATCGACTACCGGGTGCCTCCGGACCTGTTGACTGAACTGGGCCGGTTCGACGGGAGCGTCATCGTCGACCGAACCGCCGGCGAGGTGTCGGCGCGGTGCCACGACGAGCAGGCCAACTTCCTGGCCCTCAACCTGGTCAACGACATCGTTGCTGGTAACAAGACCGCAGACGAGGCTCGCCGCTACTACGCCGAAGAATTCCTCAACGTCCGACGAAAGCTGCCGACACCGTACATGGAGAAGCTGAGGTTCGAGCCGGGCGGCGCCACCGTCGACCCGGACCGGCGGGTGCTCAGCGACAGCGAACTCGATGCTGCGGTCGAAAAGGGCAAGTAAAACCAGAGCTGATCGTGAAACCGCCGACGCCGACGCCGGTTATGGCCGCAGCACAGCCCGGATGCAGCCATCCTCCTTGTGCTCGAACATGTCGTAGGCGCGCACGCCTTGCTCAAGCGGCAGATCGTGGTTGATCAGGATGGACGCGGTCGAGTTCATCTCGCTGCATATAGTCGAAGAACTGCGGAATGTAGCGGTGCCCGTACTGCTGCGCGGACTTGGTCGCGACCGCCGGTGGCTTCCCGCAGCGACTCTTGCACGCTGTCCACGGCGGTGTAATCGCAGTCGACCGTTCGCCGACACGACCCGTGACTCCCAGGCGGCCCCGGCCACCGGGCCGGACCGGAACACCCAGCGGAAGCGGTCTTGCACCGTGGTTGCCACCACGTCGGCGACGTCACCGAGGACTTCGGAGAGCCGCTCGGTGTCGCGGAACAACGCTTCGACAGCTTGCTTTGGGCGACCGATCGTCAGCGCCTGCGACGGCGCCCGGCGAACCAACCGGCCGGCCACCGCACCGACTGCGTGGCGCAGACTTGTTCTGGCCGCCCCGAGGGCGGTGTCGAAATACCCGGACGTAAGTGTTCTCCTTCCCGCTTAGTCGCGGTTGTACCCGGTGAATGGCCGGCCAAACATCGGGTTGTGATACCCGAAGGCGACCCGCACTACTCGGTGTGGGAGGTTTCATCGGTACCGAGTGGTATGGAGACCGCAACGCAAGGACCACGACATGACTGGACCGGAATTCTTCCTCACCCCCGGCTACGGCGAACGTCAACGCAGGTTGTTCGGCTACGCCCAGGCGGTCAAAGTCGGTGACCGAGTGGAGATCTCCGGTCAGGGCGGCTGGAACGACGCCTTCGAGATTCCCGAATCGATCGCCGACGAGATCGCCCAAGCGTTCCGCAACATCGAGCGCACCCTGGCCGCCGCCGGCGCGGGATGGCAACACGTCATCCACGTCAACTCCTATCACGTCGGCCTGGACCGGGACCGCAAACAGATCCTGGCGGCGATGACGGAACGGTTCCGCCACCATACGCCCGACCACGAGCCGATCTGGACCTGTCTGGGCGTCGCCGCATTGGCCGAGCCGAAGATGCGGGTCGAGATCCGAGTCACCGCGATCGTGACACCGGCACGCGGCTGATTCGGCGCGCTGACAGACTGTCCGCATGGCTAAAGACATCAACCTGACCGGCAAGATCGCGGTTGTCACCGGCGCGGCCTCCGGGATCGGTCGCTCCACCGCACGGCTGCTGGCCCGGCATGGCGCCAAGGTGCACGTCGCCGACATCCACGCCGACGCAGCGGGGACCGTCGCAGCCGAAATCGGCGACGGCGCAATTCATCACGGTGTCGACGTCACTGATCCGGAGGAGCTCGAGACGCTGGCCGACGCCGTATTCGCCACTGAGGGCCGGGTCGACATCCTGCACAACAACGCCGGCATCGGTCACGCCGGCGACATCGAGGCGACGACGGTCGAGGACTGGCAGCGGGTGATCGGGGTGAACCTGCTCGGGGTCGCCTACGGGGTGCAGGCGTTCGTGCCGCGGATGTTGCAGCAGGGCGGCTCGGCGACCATCGTCAACACCGCGTCGCTGTCGGGGCTGTTTCCCACCGCCAAGATGGCGCCGTATTGTGCGTCGAAATTCGGCGTGGTCGGATTGAGCGAGGCCCTCGACGCCGAGTTGCGGTCCCGCGGTATCCGGGTAGTCGCCATCTGCCCGGGCGTGATCAACACCTCGATCGTGCGGGACTCGGTCATGCGCGGCCAAGCCGCGGCCGACCAGGAAAAATTCGTCGCGTTCTACGCCAACCGGGGCACCTCGCCGGACACGGTGGCCAAGGCCGTGCTGGACGCGATAGCCCGGCCCCGGCCGATCGTCGTCTCGCCGCGCTGGCAGGTGCTGCCGCCGTACCTGCTACATCGGCTGTCCCCACGACTGATGCAGCCGCTGTCCAGCAGCCTGCCGAGGTTGTTCAGCCGCTGACCGACGTCAGCGTGCTATCCGCTCGGCCAGCCGGTCCAGCTTTCCGGTGATCTCAGCGCCGTCGGCGTCCGGCACGAAGAACAGGCAGCGCTCGATCCCGGCGGATGCGTACCGGTCGATCATGTCGGGTTTCGACGACGCCGCGAACAGGCTGATCGACACTCGGCCCCGACCTGCGTCGTCGGCCCGCCGTTGCAGCCTGGTGACGCGGTCGGCGAACTGATCCAGGTTGTCCTCGGTGATGTTCTGCGCCAGCCAGCCGTCGCCGAATGCGATGATCCGGTCCTCCACCGTCGGACCCATCCCGCCGACCAGCACCGGCAGCGGTTCTTGGACCGGCTTGGGGTATGACCAGATCGGATCGAAATCGAGGTACTTGCCGTGGTATTCGGCCTCGTTTGTCGTCCACATCAGCCGCATCGCCTCGACGCGCTCGCGCATCACGGCCATCCGGACCCGCGGATCGGTGCCGTGGTGGGCCATCTCTTCGCGGTTCCAGCCCGCACCCACCCCGAACAGGAACCGCCCACCGGACAGCCGGTCGACGCTGGCCACTTCTTTGGCGGTGATGATCGGGTCCCGCTCGATCACCAGGCACACCCCGGTGCCGACCTTCAGGCGTTGGGTTGCGGCGGCCGCCGCGGTGCACGCCACGAACGGGTCGTAGGTGTGGAGGTACATTTTCGGCAGCTCGCCGCCGCCCGGGTAGGGGGTGTCCCGGCTGACCGGGATATGGGTGTGTTCGCAAAACAGCAGCGACTCGAAGCCGCGTTGTTCGGCGGCGGCCGCCAGGTCGTCGGGCCGCATGCCGTAGTCGGTGGGGAAGTAGCACAGTCCGTACTGCATCGCTCCACGGTAATCCGGTCGACCGGGAAGAATGGACCTATGACAGCACTTCCTTCGGTGCGCGTGGCGGCGGTTCAGGCAGCTCCGGTCTTCCTCGACACGCCGGCAACCCTGGACAAGATCGACCGGCTGGTCGGCGAGGCGGCGGCCGGCGGAGCGCAGCTGGTGGTCTTCGGTGAGAGCTTCGTGCCGGGTTTCCCGATCTGGAACGGCGTATTGGCTCCGATCGACCAGCACGACTTCCACGAACGGCTGGTCGGCGCGTCCATTGCCGTACCCGGCCCGGAAACCGCCCGGCTCGGCGACATCGCCCGCGAGCACGCGGTGACGCTGTCGGTCGGCGTCAACGAACTCAACAACGACACCCTGGGCCAGCTGTGGAACACCAACCTGATCTTCGAGAAGACCGGCCAGCTGGTGAACCACCGGCGCAAGCTGGTGGCCACCTGGTATGAGCGGCTGACCTGGTCACACGGCGACGGCTACGACCTACGCCCGGTCGAGCTGGGCGGCTGGAACCTGGGTGCGCTGATCTGCGGCGAGAACACCAACACGCTGGCCAGGTTCACCCTGCTGGCCCAAGGCGAGCGCGTGCACATCGCCACCTATCCGCCGGCCTGGCCGTTCGACGGCCGAACCGAAACCGCTGACCACTATGACTATGACCTGGCGCAGAACATCCAACTCCGCGCGGCCGCACATGCTTTCGAGGGCAAGGTCTTCGTCATCGTCGCCTCCACCACCCTCGACGATGAGGCGCTGCACCAGGTCGCTCGCGGTGATGCACGCATCGAAAAGGCACTCACCGCGGCGGCGCCGGTGTCGCTGGTGACCGGCCCGGACGGACGGCTGGCGGCCGGCCCGTATAGCGAACCAGAGGGCATCCTCTACGCCGACATCGACCTGCAGCGCGAGGTCATCGCCAAGCAGGCGCATGACATCGTCGGCACCTACAACCGGGCGGACATCTTCAACCTGTCGGTGGACATGCGGCGCCAGTCCATCCTTGAGCCGCGCCGAACGTGAAGCTGTTGCGAGTTTTCCGGGGATTTTTCGCAACAGCTTCACGTTGGGTGACGTGTCGGTGCCGGACGGCACAATCCCGTCCATGGGGGAGCCATTCATCGGCAGCCAAGCCGTCGCATCTCAACGGGTGACGCCATATCGACTGCGCACCGGATTTACCGCGCTGCATCGCGACGTCTTCGTTGCACGGGACACAGAGGTCACCGCACGGGTTCGGGCCAGAGCGGCCTGGCTGTGGTCGCAGGGCCGCGGCGTCGTGGCCGGACGCTCCGCGTCGGCCCTGCACGGCGCCAAGTGGGTGGAGGCCCGAGCGCCCGCCGAACTGATCTACCACAATCGCCATCCGCCGGCGGCGATAACGACGTGGTCGGACCGGATCGCCGACGACGAGGTCACGGTGATCGACGGGATGCGGGTGACCACACCTGAACGCACCGCCCTGGACTTGGCCCGCCGATACCCGGTCGACAAAGCGGTCACGATGATCGACGCGTTGGGCCGGGCAACCCGGTTCACAATGGCCGATGTGGAACTGCTCGCGGAGCGCTACCAGGGCAGCCGCGGCATCAGGCGAGCCCGCATCACGTTGCCGCTGGTCGATTTCGGCGCCGAGTCACCGCGGGAGACGTGGCTGCGGTTGGTGTTGATCCGGGCTGGTTTCCCGCGGCCGCAGACCCAGCTACCGGTGTACGACCACTATGGCCAACTGGTCGCGGTCGTGGATATGGGCTGGGAGGACATCAAGGTAGGCGTCGATTACGAAGGCGACCATCATCGGACCAGCCCCAGGCGCTTCGCCTCCGATATTCGCCGCGCTGAGGCGGTGACCCAGCTGGGGTGGATCGATGTGCGGGTGACCAAAGAGGACACCGTCGGCGGCATCATCCATCGAGTGCAGGCGGCCTGGGATCGCCGAACGTGAAACCGTTGCGAGTTTTCCGCGGATTTTTCGCAACCGTTTCACGTTCGGCGCTGAGGACCCGACGGATCGGGACTCGGCAGCCGTGATCGCCAGTCTCGGAACCGATCGGCCAGCTCCGACTCCCCGACGGCGGCCAACCGTTCGATCTGGTCGTCGAGGTAGTCGCGGTACAGCGGAACGAACCCGTTGTCCAGCAACGCCGTCGCGTCCGCACCCGGCGGATTGGTTCGCCAGTCGAAGGCGGCGCTGACCAGATCAGCGGCCGGCCCGCGGTGGGTTTCGGAATAGTGTTGAACCGCCGCATCGTTGGTTCCTTCCCGGCCGGTGTCGGCGGTGAACAGGAACCGAACGGGGAAGAGCACCATCTTCGTGGTAGCGCGCACGCCCTGGGTGAGCAGCTCGGCGGGCCGGGACGCGGCGGCGACGACGTTGTCGGCCAACAGATCCAGGGCGAACCCGGCACCGGCGACCAGGAGCTCGGTTCGACTCGGCGGGGCCAGATCCCGCCGGATGTCACTGCCGGTTAATACTCGCCCGTGTTCGAACAGGCAGAGCCGATCCAACGGTGGGAACCGGCCCTCGGCCGAACCGTCGCGCAGCGATTGGGGTGTACCCCAGAAGATCGACACCCGCGAGTGCAGGGCAGACCCGACGGCCCGCACCTCGTCGCCGATCGCACGCAGCGTCTCGATGTCGGTTGGTTGTATGGGATCGGTGAGGATCACTGCGGCGTCGACGTCGCTCACCATCGGACTGAAGCCGCCATGCGCCAGGCTGCCAAGGGCATAGACGGCGATCAGGCGGTCGCCGAGTTCTGCCGAGGCGATCCGGACCACATCGGACAGCACATCGTCGCCGCTGACGCCTTCGGCATGATCAGCCATCCGAGTCCTTCCGGTTCACTCCTGTGGTGACCGCTGCCAATTCGTCGAGGAACACGGCCGCGGCCGGCGATGGGGGACGTTCGAGCGGCGTGACCACCGCCAATTCCCTTGGGATAGTGGGCTTGGTGTGCACGGCGACGACGCGATCGGTGCCGGACAGCAGCGCCAAGGGCAAGATAGCGATGCCGAACCCGGCTTCGACCAGGTCGACCAACGCGTCAGGCGCGTTGGACTCGGCGCAGATGGTGCGCCGGAACCCGAGTTCGGCGCAGATGCCGTCGATATGCAGCCGGGTTGGGAAATCGGCTCGGCGCTCGACGAATTCACGATCCTGCAGGTCGGTCAACGCGACCGTGTTCTGCTGGGCCAGTGGGTCGTCATGGCGGACCGCCAACACCAGGGGTTCGGTGCCCAGGGCCAGCTCGTTGACCCGGCGGCCGTCGTAAGGGCGGTTGACAAACGCCATATCCAGGTCGCCGTCGACGGTGGCCTGGACCAGGCTGTCGATGGCGTCGTAACGCAGCGCCACCGCGACCCCGGGATAGCTGTCGTGATACCGGGTGAGCAACCCGGGGAAGTCGATGACACCGAGGCCGTGGATGACCCCGATGGTCAAGTGTCCCCGCAGCAGGTCGCGGACGGCATCGACGGCGGCGCGACCGTTCTCCGCGGCCGCTAGAGCTTTCCGCGCATCCGGCAGCAACGCTTCACCCGCCGCAGTCAGGTCGACCCGGCGGCTGTTACGGACCAGCAGCGCGGTGCCCAGTTCGCGTTCCAGACTGCTGATGGAAGCGGACAAGGTCGACTGCACGACGTGCACCCGTGCGGCGGCGCGGGTGAAGTGTCGCTCCTCGGCGAGCGCGACGAAGTGTTTCAACTGGCGCAGTTCCATCAATCGGCCGTATCGATTCGGGTTATCGAAACCTACTGCGGTAACGATATCGGCTCGGCCGGTACGCTGCTGCCGCCAGTTTCCCGCTATGTCTGCGTTACCAGCAGCACATTGTCGGCGGCGCCGGACAACACGTCGCCGGTGAGCCGCAACAAGTCCTGCCGGTCCAGGTGGTGCACCGCCCACGGCTGGCTGACCGCGATGGCCAGCAGATCGGCCGCCACCTGGCCCTCATCGAAGCTGCGGCCGGCCGCCCAGCCACGCAATTCGGCGTAGACGGGCCGGGGGATGCGGATGTCGGTGACGATCCGCGGTCCGACGCACGAGTGCGCGACCGGAAGATCCAGCGCCCGGGTCAATTCGGCCCGGAGACAGAACGTCTCCGGGCCGAGCTGGCGAACCATAGCGGGCTGGCCGGTGACGACGGCGAGCAGCTCGGCGGAAAGCCGACCGACGCTGGTCTTCATCTCTCCCGCGCGCTGCCGCAGATCGGCGTAAGCCATCTCCGAGATCGGCACCCGGACCAGGTCGTGACGGTCAATACGCGGTGCCCTCCAACGCCGATAGCCGGCACGTAGCCGGTCAATCGTCGGACGCGCAGCCAACGCGGCATAAGCCGCGATCACACCGTGGGCCAATTGGAAAAGTCGCACAGTTCACTCCCCCCGATAGTCCCCGGAATCCGCTGGCAACCGCCCTTGTCATGGCTAATAACCCTGGCAGACAACATAGTTCGGCAGCGGTCTGGCGACGATTTAGCCGTTCTAGCGGCTCCGCTGTACGACGGTAGCCGCCGACGGGCGGTGCTTCCAGCCGGGTGTGGGCGTGTCGAGACAGCTAAATTCGATCGGAGGAATCGCTGGCGTCTATCGACGCATGTGAGCACAGCTTGCGTGGATTTTCGACACGGCCCGGCGGCGCCTCGCCGAACCGGTCAGGACACGTACCGTCGAGAACCGCCGTCGAGCTGCATCTCTGTTGCCGGTAGTGCAGGCGCCGACGGTGTGGGCTTCCAGCACCAGCACGTCCCGGCCGGCGCGGGCCACAACGTCGCGGTCATCAACCCGGTGATCCCGGCGCCCACCACGATCACATCGGCGAACCTGGGAGTCTCCTCCAGGGTGGTTGGCGGTGAGGTTTGGGTCCGATCGGCCAGCCATAGCGAAGTCATGGCCGAGCGATACCCGCTAGCTCGGCCGGGAAACACAACCGGCCTGGAAAGGGCCGCTGCACGTCGAGTGGCAGCACCCCGCCGGTGCGTTTGCGACGCCCCCGCCAGGGGTAGCCGAAACCCTGATTGCGAACCAGGGGGCAGCAGCCGATGCGGGCAGTGACATGGCAGGCCAAACGGAAGGTCCAGGTGGACACCGTGCCGGACCCGACCATCGTCGAACCCACCGATGCCATCATCGAAGTAACGACGACCAACATCTGCGGCTCTGACCTACACCTCTACGAGGTGCTCGGGGCGTTCATGGACCCGGGCGACATCATGGGCCACGAACCGATCGGCGTGGTCCGAGAGGTGGGCAGTGCGATAACTAACCTCAACCCCGGTGATCGCGTCGTCATCCCGTTCCAAATCGCGTGCGGCAGCTGCGCCATGTGCCAGCACGACATGCCGACCCAATGCGACACGACCAGGGTGCGCGATCAGGGCACCGGCGCCGCGCTGTTCGGGTATTCCAAGCTCTACGGGCAGATTCCGGGTGCGCAGGCGCAGTACCTGCGAGTCCCGCAAGCCCAATACACCCACATCAAGGTGCCGGACGGACCGCCGGACTCGCGGTTCGTCTACCTTTCCGACGTGCTGCCCACCGCCTACCAGGCGGTGGCGTATGCCGCGATACCCGACGGTGGAACGGTGGCGGTACTCGGGCTCGGGCCGATTGGCGACATGGCCGCCCGGATCGCTGTGCGGCAGGGAGCCCGGGTGATCGGCGTCGATCTGGTGCCTGAACGCCTGGACCGGGTTGCCCGCCGCGGTATCGAAACCGTCGACCTTCGCGAAACAGCGGATATCGGCGACGCGATCCGCGAGCGCACCGACGGCCGCGGCGCCGACGCGGTGATCGACGCGGTCGGCATGGAAGCGCACGGATCCACCGCGGCCAAGACCGTCCAGCAACTGACGTCGCTGCTGCCCGATCAAATGGCCGGCCCGGTGATCAGCAAGGCCGGCATCGACCGGCTGGCCGCGCTGTACTCCGCGATCGATATCGTCCGCCGCGGCGGTACCATCTCGATCATCGGGGTCTACGGCGGAAAGCTGGACCCGCTGCCGATGTTCACCTTGTTCGACAAGCAGATCCAGCTGCGGATGGGCCAGGCGAACGTCAAACCGCGCGTCGACAAGATCATGCCGTTGCTCACCGACGACGATCCCCTGGGCGTGGACACCTTCGCCAGCCACGAAATGCCGTTGGAAGACGCCGCGCAGGCGTACCAGATGTTTCAGCAGAAACGCGACGGCGCGGTCAAGGTCCTGCTGAAGCCGTAGCGAGGTCAGTGCGATGGGACCGTTCCGGAACCGCCGAGAAGCCGGCCGAGTGCTGGCTGGCCGGCTGGGCCACTACCGAGGGCGGTCCGACGTGGTGGTGCTGGCGTTGCCGCGCGGCGGCGTACCGGTGGCATTCGAGGTCGCCAAGGAACTGCAGGCACCGCTGGACGTGTTCGTGGTCCGCAAGCTCGGCGCGCCGGGCTCCCCGGAGCTGGCGGTGGGCGCGATCGCCACCGGCGGGGTGATGGTGACCAACGACGACGTGATCCGTGTCTATCAGGCCAGAGCCGAAGACCTGGAGGAAATCGCCAGCGCAGAGCGGCGGGAGCTGGCCCGGCGGGAGAAGGCCTACCGAGGCGATCGGCCCGCGGCGGAAATCACCGGCAAGGTCGCCGTGGTGATTGACGACGGGTTGGCCACCGGCGCCACCATGCACGCTGCGCTGCAAGGCATCCGGGCTCGTTCGCCGGCCAAAGTGGTGGTGGCGGTGCCGGTCGCGCCGCAGGACACCTGCGAGGAGTTGAGCAACCTGGCCGACGAGGTCATCTGCGCGACCACGCCGCGGCCCTTCACGGCGGTCGGCGCCGCATACTGGGATTTCGCCCAAACCGGAGACGACGAGGTGCGCCGGCTGTTGGCCACCCCCACCACCGGGACACCGCACGACGACCGGACCGACGATGCAGCGGCGCAGGTCCGCACTGCCGCGGTGTCTTCGCCCGGCGGCATCGTCTGCGACGAGGAGTTGATCGGCCTGGTCGGCGATGCGCGGTTCGTGCTGATCGGCGAGGCCAGCCACGGAACGCACGAGTTTTATGCGGCGCGGGCGCAGATGACCCGCCGACTCATCGAAGAACTCGGCTTCGACGCCGTCGCCGTGGAAGCCGATTGGCCCGACGCCTACCGGGTGAACCGATACGCTCGCGGTACCGGCGACGACACCAGCGCGGCGGCGGCGCTGAGCGGATTCGAGCGGTTTCCGCAATGGATGTGGCGCAACACCGTCGTCGCCGATTTCACCGAGTGGCTGCGGTCCTACAACACGACGCATCGCACACCGGTCGGTTTTTATGGACTTGACCTCTACAGCATGCGCCGCTCCGTCGACGAAGTGATCAACTATCTGCAGCAGCGTGATCCGGCCGCCGCGCAGCGGGCACGGAATCGATACGGCTGCTTCGACCATTTCGCCGACGAACAACGCTACGGTTATGCGGCCGCGTTCGGGGCCGGGGAATCTTGCGAGGACGAGGTGGTACAGCAACTGGCCGACTTGGCAGGGCTCGACCTGGATCTTGTTCGTCGTGACGGCATGGCCGAAACGGATGAACGCTTCTATGCCCGGCAGAATGCGCGCCTGGTCAAAGCCGCCGAAGAGTACTACCGCGCCATGTTCCGTGGCCACATCTCATCGTGGAACTTGCGCGACCGACACATGATGGAAACGCTGCGAGAACTCGCCGACCAGCTGGACGGCGGAACTGCATCGTCGAGAATCATTGTGTGGGCGCATAACTCGCATCTAGGCGACGCGCGAGCCACCGAGCTCGCCGACGCCGGTGAGCTGAATCTCGGGCAATTGGTTCGGGAAGCCTATCCCGGCGAGTGCTGTTCCATCGGATTCACCACCTATAGCGGCAGCGTCACCGCCGCCGACAATTGGGGCGGGCCGGCCAAGACGATGCAGGTTCGGCCGGCGCTACCGGGCAGTGTCGAAGCGTTGTTCCACGAGGCTGACTGCGGTGACTTTTTCCTGCGTGGCCGCACCGGGCGGGAGCCGACCGCCATGCCGCAGACACCGTTGCTGCAACGGGCGATCGGGGTGATCTACCGCCCGCAGACTGAGCGGCAAAGCCACTATTTCCTGGCCAGGCCGGCCGACCAGTTCGATGCGCTGGTGCATATCGACACCACTTCGGCGGTGCAGCAGCTTCCGGCCGTCCCGCAGTCACCGGCCGCTGAGCTGCAAACCTACCCGCACGCGGTCTGAGCGCCGCATCGATGCGTAGCCCGGCCGGGCGTCGGGTATCCAGACGCTATGAGCGCCTTCGACAACCCCGACCACGAACTCAATGCCGATCAGGTACGGAGCATGGCTGACGCAAGAGCCGCACAAGTCATCGACCTGCGCGAACAATACGAGCGAGACCAAGGCCACCTTCCCGATGACCGCTACCTGGATATGCACCAGGTAGCCCTTGAAACCGACTCAATCGGCAAAGACCGGCCGGTCATCTTCTACTGTCGGACCGGTTTGCGTTCGGGCATGGCCGCCGCCGCGTTCCGCTCGGCGGGCTGGGACGCCTACCATCTTCGCGGCGGACTGCTCGCCTGGGTCGACGCCGGCCAGCCGCTCGAACCCGCCGACGGGACTGTCGCGGACCATTAACCAATCGGTGTTCTCACCACAGATCGCCAGCGAACGGTCGGCACCACAGCACCAATGACACCGTCAGCGCTTTGAACCAGGCCTGCTGCATGGCATCCAGCTCGGCAGTCTCGGTTCCTTCGGCGGCGAGGAAATCCCGGATCGTGAGGGTCACCGGCACAATGAGTGCCAGCATGTGCCGCATCGGAACGTGGTCGCGCGGCGAATCCACCCCGTCGGTCCGGTTCTTCTTCCTCGGGTGGTGGCGGAGGCCAATCTCCTCCTGATACGCCAACCAGCGCTCATCGAAGTCGCGGCTGCACAGGTCGACAACCCACTGTTCGAACCTGTTCCGCACGGCCGACAGGTAGCCACTATCCGGCTTGCCGTCCGCCCCGGCGAAGGCGTCGGCGAGATGCGGTGTGCCGCCGATAAAGTCATACCAGACGTCGAGCACCTCGGAAACCTGTGGCCGCAAAATCTCGCCTGCGCTGCGCAGCGCCACTACATCGTCTTCGGTCCACATAACGTCGGTGAGCAGATCGCGGAGTTCCTCTGGCTGCACCGGCGAGGGTGCCAGCGATTGGTCGTAGGCATATCCGGCGGGTGCGTTCGGCATGCTGTCGCCTCCTTCGTCCGTAGGGATTTCCCGGCACGTATGCCCACCAACCGGCACGGAAAAACCCGCGCGGTCACGAACCCGCCGAAACGGGTGGGACGGTCGAGGGCTGAGCAGCCGGACCGGCACGCGGCATGTCGGCGTTGTCCCGGGGCAGCCGATGCGCCGTCTCGAACAACAACGCGTGCACAAAAGCCTGCGGAAGGTTGCCGCGTAACTGACGCTGACCGACGTCGAATTCCTCGGTGAACAGCCCGGGCGGGCCGCAGGCCGTGCGAGCTCGCTCGAACCACTGTAGGGCCGCAAGGTCGTTGCCCTGCTGATGATCGGCGAGGGCCATCACGAATCCACACAGCAAAAACGAGCCTTCGGCCTCGCCCAACTTACGTTGGTCTGGCCGGTACCGGTAGACGAAGCCTTGCTGGGTCAACTCGGAGCGCACCGCCTGCAGGGTAGCAATGGCGCGGGGATCATCCGCCGGTATTGCGCCACGGACGGCGGCCAACAGCAGCGCGGCGTCCACTCGTGAATCATCCGGTGCGCGTTGCCATCTGCCGCTGGAATGGACGCAGTCGGCGGCGGTATCGCTGACCAGTTGGTCGGCCAGCCGCTGGCATTGCGCTCCCTCGCGAAGCGACGCGGCCCCGGCAATATTGCGCAAGCCGGCCGCACAGATCAACCGGGAATGTGCCCAGCGGCGATTATCCACCTCCCACACCCCGGCGTCCGGCTCATGGCAGTGCTTTTCGATCGCAGCTATCAGGGTCTGCACCGCCCGCCAATGCAGACTGTCCAGACGGTCCAGCCGTGCGGCGGCCGCCAGCATGAGCAGCGCCTCGCCGAACGAGTCGAGTTGGAACTGCTCGCCCACCCAGTTACCGAGTTTCACCGCCGCCCCGGGATAGCCGGGCAGGTCAAGGTCGCGCTCCGGTGGCGGAGCGCCGCCGTCAACGCGGTAGGCCGGCCGCAGGTCGGGCCCGTCGGCGAGCACCCGTTCGGTGACGAAGCGGACGGCGTCGTCGAGCAGCGGGTAGCCGCCGGCAGCGGCGATGGCTTGGCCGGTGTAGCACTGGTCGCGAATCCAGCAGTACCGGTAGTCGTAGTTGCGGCCCTCACGGGCCCGCTCCGGCAACGACATGGTCGCCGCGGCCACCATTCCGCCACCGCTGCTGGTCAATCCCCGCAACACCGCGTACGCACCGTGGACATCGACGTCGGCCATGGTGCTGCCGAACTCCGGAACAGCGTGTCGCCAAGCGGTTTCGGTGGCATGCCAGGCAGTGTCCGCTCCCGGTGGGCGCTCAGCGAACTCGCGATCGGATAGTTCCAAGATCAGGTCGTGGTCGTGTTCGGGGTGCACGTCGACAACGAGCTGCAGGGAGCCGTCGTCGGCACGCGTTGCGCCGCCGGCTCCGGCCCACCGGAATCGCTGCGATCCGGACCGGCCGGTCCATACGCCGTCCACGCAAGAGAGCTCCGACATTGCGCAGGCACCGAACTCGGCTCGGATGTCTAACACGATGTGCATCCGCACCGGCTGGTCGACCGCCTGAATGCGGCGCAACACCACCGCGGTGTGCGGATCGCCGGGGAAAGCCAACGCCTCCCGACATTCCACGATGCCCGCCGTGGTCACCCAGCGGGAGCGCCAGATCAATGACCGCGGCTCGTATCGACCGCCCCACACGTACCGCCGGTCCGGGGTAACGCCGTAGACACCGGCACCGCCGAGCAGCGAACTGAACACCGCTGCGCTGTCCCACCGAGGCAGGCACATCCAGCAGAAGTCACCGCGCGGGCCGACGACGATGCCGCGTTCACCATCGGCGATCACCGCGTATTGGCGCAGCACCTGCGGCGGAAACCGCTCGACCAATCGCTGGCCGGGATCCATCGGTTCAGCCCTTGCCCAGGATGGCGTCGCGGGCGCGGTCCGCCATCGCGGCGAACGGGCCGTCCAGACGATCGGCCGCCCGGGATTGCCCGCCGGACTGCGGACGGGTCGGCGCGACCGCGTCGGCCAGCTCGACGGCGCGGGACATCCGTTCGCGTTCGTCGCTGCTCAATGCCTGCTGCATTCGGGTGAACTCTTCGGTCTCTTCGTGCCCGGTGTGCTGCAAGGCGGCGTCGCGTAACCGGCCCATCGCCGCCAAGAACTCGTCGGTGCCGATGTCCAGTACCTCGAGTTCGGCGAGAACGTCGTTGATCTGGCGCTCTTCTTGAAGTCGTTTATCCACCACCTGGTGGCCGTTGGCCAAATCCCGCTCAGCCCGGGGGTGGATGATCAGCTCTTCGGCGGCTTGGTGCACCGCGAGCAACCGACGCAACGTGCTGAACGGTTCCGGGCGGTCCCTGGCGGCGACGCTTATGGTCTGGGTGACCAGCGACTTGATCTGGTTGTGCTGGGCGACGAGAAATTCGACGACATCGGCGGGCGACGGCACAGCGGGCTGCGTCACGGTGGCCTCCTCAGCGGCTAGCGGGGTTCATCTGTTTCGCATCGGTTGACCTGCGAGTGCATACCCTCTTTGCGCCGGGGGTAGTCACCGACCATGTCTGCTCAGCTAGCGGGCCCGGTGCCCATTGAGTCGGTCGAGGTGTCGGCGTATTCGATACCCACCGACGCCCCGGAGTCCGACGGCACGCTGACCTGGGATTCCACCACCATGGTGCTGGCAACGGTCGGGGCCGGCGGCCGAGTCGGCACCGGCTACACCTACGCCGGAACCCCGGTGGTGACGGTGGTGCAGGCCACGTTGGCCGACGTCGTCACCGGTGGCGACGCGCTGCATCCACCGGCCCGCTGGGCCGACATGCTGCACGCGATCCGCAACCTGGGCCGGCCCGGCGTGGTGGCCGAGGCGATCGCCGCGGTCGACATCGCGCTGTGGGATCTGCGGTCCCGGCTGCTCGACGAACCGCTGGTCACCGCGCTGGGTGCGGTGCACGACGTCACCCCGATCTATGGCAGCGGCGGGTTCACCTCCTACCACAACGACACCCTGCAGGCCCAGCTGAGCGGCTGGGTCGAGGCCGGCATCCCGCGGGTCAAGATGAAAGTGGGTCGTCAGCCCGATGCCGACACCGCGCGGGTGCGGGCGGCCCGCGCAGCGATCGGCCAGGACACCGAGTTGTTCGTCGACGCGAACGGCGCCTACTCCCGCAAACAGGCACTGCTGTGGGCGCAGCGCTTCGCGGCGGCAGATGTGCGCTGGTTCGAAGAGCCGGTCAGCTCCGATGACCTGGAAGGTTTGCGGCAGCTGCGTGACCAAGGCCCGGCGGGGATGGACATCGCCGCCGGCGAGTACGGCTACGACCTGCCGTATTTTCAGCGGATGCTCGACGCCGGAGCGGTGGACTGCGTGCAGGCCGACGTCACCCGCTGCCTGGGCATCACCGGTGTGCTCAAGGTCGGCGCGCTCTGTGACGCCCGCAGCCTGGACCTGTCATTGCACTGCGCACCGCAGATCAGCGCCCACGTCGGCGCCGCCGTCTGGCACCTGCGGCACCTGGAGTACTTCCACGATCATGTGCGGATCGAAGGTATGGCATTCGACGGGGTGCTCACCCCGGAGCCGGGCGGCGTCCTGCGGCCGGATCGGACCGCGCCCGGTCACGGATTAGCGGTCAAAGCGGCGAACCTGGAACAGTTTCGGGTGGGCTGACCCGCTCCGCGACAAAATCCGCGGCCTGCCCGGTCATACCGTTCACTGCGTAGGCGCCGTGCGCGGCATCGTCGCCGCCGGTCGAGCAGACCGGGTCGCCGGGCGCGCACAGGTCGATGGTCTTGTCCGCGTAGCCGGGCCCGATCCCAATCGGCGGGGCGCCGCGGGAGCTCAGCAACTCGTTCGACGGCTTGCCCAGCAGGATGACGGCGGCGACGTGATCGGCCACCTCGGGCGGCAGTTCGGCTGCGGTGTAGCCGGCCACCGCCGCGCCCCGAGAGAAGCCGCCGAGCACGATCGCGGTGGCCGGGCAGGCCGCCACGGTGCCGCGGACGTGGTCGCTCGCATCGGTCACCCCCTCGAAGGTGGTGGCGAAGTCGGGGCTGGCCGGGTAGTTGATCGGGTACACCGCGAGCGGTCTCAGCGGGCCGACCCGCCAGCGCAGCGCGTCGATGAAGGACTGGCCGATCCCGCCGACGCCGGGCGGCTCCGAGGTGCCGCGGCCGAACACCACCTCGATGTCCGGGCAACCATCGGCGGCGGCGGAATCGCCGGCCGGCGAAAATAACAGCCACGGAATCGTTGCGGTCACCGCGGCGAGGATGCGGATGATGTAGCGGGTGCTTGCGGCTGGCCGAGGGTGTCGTTTCATTGCGGTACCGTCAGCAGCCTGGCGTGACCGCACCCGCGGCCGGGTGCGGTTCGCGATCGATAGCGGTGACGGATCATTGCCGGCTCGCCGCGGTGTCCGGATGCAAGTCGTAAGCTGCCGCAACGGATTCGGCACGTTCACCGCGACCATCGGTTGCTTTGCGGTCCCAGACCGATGAGATGTGTCGGCGTAGGCCGTCGACCATCGTGTCGGGTACCACGTTGCGGTAGGCGGCCATATCGCCGGTCACCACGTCGACGGCGGCCTGATAGACCGGCTCGGGATCGTACTGTTCAGACGGGAATGCCAACTTTGTGTAGTCGAAGAGCCGTGCGGATGGATCGTCGTCCCAGCTTTGCCAGGTATCGAGGAGTCGATCGTTGAATCCGGTCAGGTAGGGGCCTGGGTTGGTCGTCGCCACTTCGACGTTGAATTCCGCTAGTTCCTGGAAGAGCGCCTCTCCGGCAGCCTCCAGCGCGTGTTTGGAGGCGGCGTACGCACCGCCGAACGGGTAAACGGTCAGCCCCGCGATCGAGGACATGAAAACGATCTTGCCACTGCGTCGGGCCGCCATCTGCTTGGCGATGCCCTGGGTGAGCAACAACGGGCCGATGACGTTGACCTCGAACTGGTGGCGCAGATTGGCGCCGGGAATGTCGACCATGGAACCGCCTTCGGCAATGCCAGCATTGTTGACGTTGAGACCCCGGTCGGCCAGCCGGAATGCGCTTTCGTTGCCGAACCCGGTACCCGCACCGGTCACCAATACCGTCTTGTCAGCCATACTGCGCGGCTACCCGCTGGCGGCGGAACAAAACGCCCACCGGGCCGGGTCTGCCTGGGGGAAGCGACGCTGTCGTTATGGCGAAGAAATGCGAGTAAAGGCCACCGTAACGACAGCCTCAGCGAATTCGGCTGTCACGTCCGGTAGTCGGGCCGTTGGCGTTCCGGCCACTTCAACAACGCGATGCCGCCCGAGGTGCTCAAGGCCGGTTACGCGGAGCTGACCCGACACGCCGCGGACGGAAACATCCGCGTTGATACGCGGCGCTACCGACTCGAGGACGCGGCCGAAGCGTGGCGTGCGCTGGCTGACGGACCGGATCTGAAGTTGGCCGTGGCTCCGTGATCGCAGCGTCACCGCTGGCACGACGGACACCAGAAGCTTACCCGGCCGCGCACGTTCGCTGATTCGACCGGCGTGCCGCAGCGGCGGCACGGCAGTCCGGCCCGGCCGTAGACCCACAATTGTCGTCCGGTGCGGGTGTCCCCGGTGGTGCAGCGACTCCACCGTAATCGGTTCAGCCACAGCATGTCCCGGGCGCGTGATACCAACCGCAGCGGATCGGCGATCGCCGCGACCGGCGTGGTGGGCAACCGCCCGGAGACGAAGCACAGCTCGTTGCAGTAGACGTTGCCGATGCCGGCCAGCACGGTTTGATCCAGCAATGCCTCGCTGATCGGCCGCTCGGGTGCGGCGGCCAAGTTGGCGACGGCGGCTTGTGGGTCCCAGTCGTCGCCGAGCAAGTCTGGGCCCAGGTGTGCGACGGCGTCGAGGTCATTGTCGCGGTCCAGTATCTCCAGCACCCCCAAGTCGACGCCGGCGGCTTGAACGGTCCCTGCTGCCAGCAGTATGCGCACCCGGTGGTCCGGCCGTATCGGTCGGCGGCTCACCCGCCAACTGCCGTCCATCTTCAGGTGCGAGTGGATGCTGGCTGGCCCCACCCGGATGAACAGGTGTTTGCCCCGGCTGAGCACCTGGTCGACCGCTTGGCCGGACAGGTCGACGGTGGCATAGCGTGGCACCCGAATATCGCAGCGGGTCACCGTCTTACCAGCCAACGCGTCGCGCAGGACGGCAGCGGTGTGCCACACGGTGTCACCTTCCGGCACGGTGGTCCTTTCTTCTGCCGAGCGTGCGCAGATGTACGTCCTCGCCGAAAGTTGAGCGTACAAACACGCACGCTCGCGCCAGAGGAGGTAGCACCTAGCGCAGCCGGAGGCCGCGCGGCGTGCGGGCAAAGCCGGCGTCGGCCAATGCCGTCAACACCGGCGACTGCCTAATCTGCAGCACCGCAACACCGTCCACCCGCTCCACGGTGATCCCATCCACCCGGCCGGCGGCCACCACCCCGGCCAGCGCCGCGGCGGCCGCGTGCTGGGCGGCGGTGTCGTCGGTGAAGTTCAGCAGTGACCGCCCACCCCGCTCGACAAACCAGGCCAGCGCACCGTCGACCAGGACCACCAACGCACCGGCCTTGCGGCCCGGCCGGGCGGCACTGTCACCGGGCGGCCACGGCAACGCCGCCCCGTACGGGTTAGCCGGATCAGCCGCGGCCAGCACCACCGCGTGGTAGTCGGGCTTAGGCACTTCCAGCGCATCGACGCCGTCCAGGTAGCCGCGCAGCCGGTCCACCGTCGAGGCGACCGCGAACTGCGCGCCACCCAGCGAGTCGACGAAATATCCACGCTGACAGCGGCCGGCTTCCTCGAACGCGCTCAACACCTTGTACAGCGTGGCGAACCCGCCCGGCACGTTCTCCGCGGTTGCCGCACCCTTGGTCAGCACACCGTGCCGATGCAGCAGCAACTCGGCCAGGTGGTGCGTGCGCACCGTCGAGTCCGGCTCCGCAGTCGGCAGCGCCGAGAAGCGGCCAGCCACCGTCGGGTCCGCAGCACGGGTGGCGGCGTGCGCGACGCTGTAACGGCTCAGTCGGGGTGGACGGTTTTGCCGGTGCGCAGGCCTGGATCGCCGCCCGGGAGCGCGGCCTGCACCGAGCACGGCGCGTACCGGCGCGAACGTGTCGCCGGTAATCCAGCCCGCCCAGATCAATTCCCACAACGCCGTTTTGAGGGCATCACCGCTGATGGTCTCGGCGGCGAGTTGGCGGAAGAAAAACGCACCGCCGCCACTCAGCGCATCCATGATCGCACGGTGCGCGACGTCGAATTCGATTGGAGCACCGGCAGACAGCGTCAACGGTGCGGAATCGGCGACGTGAAAGACGATCCATCCGTCGCTACCGGAGATCGCACCCGCACCCGACCACAACACCTCCCCGGAGGCCAACAGCTCATCGAGCAGGGCAGGGGAGTAGTCCCGCACCCGCTGAGCTAGCACCAGCGGCTCGACCGCCGACGCGGGCAGCGGCACCCCGGCCAGCTGATCGATCACCCCGGCCAGCCCGTCCAGCCCGGCGCTGGCCTCCGCGACGCCGACCTGCTGCCAGGCGGGCAGGAACCGCCCGTAGGCGGCGGTGGAGACCGGTTCGATCTGGGCGCGCAGCGCAGCCAGCGACCGCCGCCGCAAGATCCGCAGCACGTCGGCGTCACACCACTGTTCGCCAGGGCTGTCGGTGAATTCGCCCCGCATCAGACGACCGTCGACAGCCAGCCGGCCCAGCACGTCGGCGGCCACCCGGTGGCCCAGGCCGAACCGGGCGGCGGCCTCGGCCGTGCTGAATGGTCCACGGGTACGGGCGAACCGGCCCAACAGCTCACCCAGTGGGTCGACGACCGGTTCGGTGAAGACGGCCGGCACCCCGATCGGCACCGCCACCCCGACAGCGTCGCGCAGCCGGCCAATGTCCTCGATCGCCACCCACCAGCGGCGCCCAGCGAATGACACCTCCAGCGCCCGTTTGGCTTCCAACAGTCCGGCGAGCCAACCGGCCACGTCGACGCCACCCGCCCGAGCCGAAACCTCGTCGGCGGTGAGCGGGCCGAGCAGTCGCAGCAGGTCGGCCACGCCCTCGGCGTCGCGGGCGGCCCGCTCCCGGGTCAGGTGCTGTAGTTGGGCGGTGACGGCAGTAATTACCTCGGGGTCGAGCAACTCCCGCAGTTCCACTCGGCCGAGCAGTTCGGCCAACAGGTTGGCGTCCAGCGACAGCGCTGCGGCGCGGCGCTCCGCCAGCGGGCTGTCGCCTTCGTACATGAACGCACCGACGTAACCGAACAGCAGCGACGCCGCGAACGGGGACGGGGTAGTGGTCTCGGCCTCGACCACCCGGATCCGACGCTCGGCAATGGCCGACATCAGTCCGGACAGCGCCGGCACGTCGTAGACGTCCTGCAGGCATTCCCGCACGGTCTCCAGCACGATGGGAAAATCCGGGTACTTGCGCGCCACATCCAGCAACTGGGCGGCGCGCTGGCGTTGCTGCCACAGCGGCGACCGGCGACCGGGATGCCGGCGCGGCAGCAGCAGCGCGCGGGCCGCGCACTCACGGAACCGGGCGGCGAACAGCGCCGAGCCACCGACCTCGGCGGTGACGATCGGCTCGATCTCATCAGCGTCGAAGACGAACAGCCCCGCGCCGGGAACGTCGCCAAGCCCGGAAGCCAGATCGGTGTCGGGCAACCGCACGACGATCCCGTCGTCGGAAGCCGTCGGTTTCTCGTCGATGCCGTAGCGCTCGCGCAACCGGCGGCTCACCGCCAGCGCGAGCGGCCCGTGCACCCGCAGTCCATACGGCGAATGCAGAATCACCCGCCAGTCGCCGAGTTCGTCGCGGAACCGTTCCACCAGCAGAGTCCTATCGGTGGGCAGCACCGCGGTAGCCGCTCGCTGGTCGGTCATCAGACGCCACAGGTTGTCGGTGGCGTAGCCGTCGAAACCCAAGCCCGCACAACGCCGGTCGAAAGCGTCGCGGTCCAAGCCGGCCAGCTCGCCGGTGAACGCGCCGACCGCAGCACCCAGTTCGGCGGGTCGGCCGACGCCGTCGCCGTGCCAGAACGGCAACCGGCCCGGCTGCCCGGGGGCCGGAACGACCAGTACCCGGTCATGGGTGATTTCGGTGATCTGCCAACTGGTTGCGCCCAGGGAGATGACGTCGCCGGGCCGGGATTCGTAGACCATCTCCTCGTCG
>CAZPZQ010000010.1:0-29409 GCA_964590745.1 uncultured Mycobacterium sp.
GGTGCGCCGGTCCATCGCCGCACGCTGGATCCATTTGAACGCTTCCGGCTCGGTGAAACCGTGATTGGACTGCAGCAAACCCTTGGCGCGTTCAATGAGCTTCCGGGTCTCCAGCCGATCCGAGAGGCTGGCGACTTCGGATTCCAAGGCGGTGATCTCACTGAATCGGCTGACTGCCAGCTCGATAGCCGGGACGAGGTCGCTGACCGAGAACGGCTTGACCAAATACGCCATCGCCCCCGCATCGCGAGCCCGTTCCACCAGGTCACGTTGGCTGAACGCGGTGAGCACGAGAATCGGTGCAATACGCTTGCCGGCAATCTCCGACGCTGCATCGATCCCGTCCCGGCGGGGCATCTTCACGTCCATGATCACCAAGTCGGGGCGGAGTTGTTCGGCCAGGTCGACCGCTTCCTGGCCGTCGCTGGCCTCACCGACGACGTCATAGCCCTCGTGCCGCAGCATTTCCGCCAGATCCAACCGGATCAACGCTTCATCCTCGGCAATCAAAACCCGATGCGCTGGGCGTGGATTGGCGTCGGGCGTGGGGCCGGTCATGACGCTATTCTGTCCTGCCCGCGGATATGAAGCGACCATGAGGGTGGTGAATCGCAGTGACCTGCGGCGCAGGTACGACGTCACCAGCATCGTCTATGGTGGGTAACCGCCGCCCGCGGTGGCGGTGTAGCTACGCACACCGCCCGCCCTCGTATCCCAACTGGCAGAGGAAACGGACTCAAAACCCGTCCAGTGTGGGTTCGAATCCCACCGAGGGCACCCAAACCCGCAGCTCACTCGGGTTAGGCTAGGTCCGTGGCGACCAAGCGCGTCCGCGCTGCGCCGGGCGAGGCAGCAACCCCCTACGGGTGGTCGCACGGACTGCCAGCGCGTACCCGGCACTACGCCAGGCGGATCGCACAGCGGATGCGAATCCTCAAGATTGCGGCATGGACCGGTGCCACCGTCAGTGCAAGTTTCGGCGTCCTGCAATTCTTCACCGGCTCGGTCTGGCTGTGGATCAGTCTGGTCAACCTGACCGCCACCGTTGTCTTCATCGTCACGCCGATGCTGCACCGCTACGGCGAGCTCGTTGCGCCGTTGACGTTCATCTGCGTCGCCTACCTGGTGATCTTCGTCGTGTGCTGGGCGGTCGGAACCAAGTCCGGGCTGCAGTTTTACCTGCTGGCTGCGGCGTCGCTCACCGTGCTCGTCCTCGGCGTCGAACACCTGGCCCTGGCGGCCACGCTGGTCGGCGTCGGGGCGGGGCTGATGATCATCCTGGAATTCTTCGTCCCGGCCGACACCGGCACCCAGCCGGCCTGGGTATTGACGGTGAGTTTTGTGGTCGTGATCGTGTCGGCCTGTCTGGTGGTTGTGGCGACGGTCTGGTACGCGTTGTGGCAGATCCGCCGTGCCGAGTTGGCCATGGAGGAAGAGTACGAACGCTCCGAGGCATTGCTGACCAACATCTTGCCCGCAGCCATCGCCTACCGGCTGAAAGATCCGAAGACAACCGTCATCGCCGACAGTTACGACGACGCCTCCGTCCTCTTCGCCGATATCGCCGACTTCACCTTGCGAGCAAGCCAAGCCGGTCCTGTCGATCTGGTCGAATTCCTCAACCGGCTCTACACCGATCTGGATCGGTTAGTCGACCGACACGGCCTGGAAAAAGTCAAAACCAGCGGGGACTCCTACATGGTGGTCAGCGGGGTTCCCAACCCACGACCGGACCACCTGGCCGCGCTGGCCCGACTGGCGCTCGACATCGTCGACACAGTGGCCGGCATGCGCGATCCGACCGGGCGGCCGGTGTCGTTACGGATTGGTCTGGCCGCCGGTCCAGTGGTAGCCGGCGTGGTCGGCGCTCGCCGGTTCTTCTACGACGTCTGGGGCGACGCGGTCAATCTCGCCGCCCGGATGGAGTCAACCGATATCGAAGGCCGCATCCAGGTGCCCCAGAATGTGCACGACCGCCTTAAGCACGACTTCCTGTTCGAGGAACGCGGCGCCGTCGAAGTCAAAGGCAAGGGCGCCATGCGGACCTGGTATCTGATCGGCGAGCGTCCGTCGTCCCCCGCCGACTCGCGATCGACGCCGCTGCCGGCTACCGCTCACGCCGATCACCGCGGCAAGTTGGGCTGCCGGTAAGGTTCCCAACCGGACGGCACCAACGGGAGGGGGCGACGTGACGAAACTGCTGGCTGCGCTTGGTTCGTTGGCTGGTCTTGCCGTCACGGCGAACGGGTACCGCCCTTTCTCCAGACGCGGTTACCCCTCGGCTTATTCTTTCGCCTTCGGTGTCTTCGCCAGCGAACTGCCACTGCAGCTCATCGCAGGTCAGTCTGTCGCACTGGCGTCGGTTTCGCGCTGGCTGTCACCGCGGGTACGGCGGTTCAGCTGGTCGGTGTCGATCATCTCGTGGCTCGGCCTGCTCGGGTTGAACCGCATCGGGCGAAACGCGAACCAGCCGCTGACCGCCGCACTGGATGCCGAGTTGGGCAGCGATCGGCGGATCGACTCGACCGACATCTGGAAACGGCCAGGCCCGATAACGGTCACCGCGAAAACGCCGGGGCCGGTGCGCATGCTGCGGATCTACCGCGACTACGCCCATGACAGCAACATTGCCTACGGTGAGTACGGCCGGAAGAACATGCTCGACATCTGGCGCCGGCCCGACCTGGACCGCAACGGTGCCGCACCGGTGCTTTTACAGGTTCCCGGTGGTGCCTGGATGTTGGGAAGCAAACGCGGACAGGCATATCCGTTGATGAGCCATCTGGCCGAGCGAGGTTGGGTATGTGTGTCGATCAACTACCGGCTCAGTCCACGCTCAACGTGGCCCGACCACATCGTCGATGTCAAACGAGCCATCGCGTGGACCAAAGACCATATCGCCGAATACGGTGGCGACCCGCACTGGATCGCGATCACCGGCGGCTCGGCCGGCGGCCACCTGTCTTCGCTTGCTGCGCTTACGCCCAACGATCCCCAATTCCAACCGGGCTTCGAAGATGTCGACACCCACGTCCAAGCGGCGGTCCCCTTCTACGGCGTGTACGACTTCGCCCGCGATGACATCCTGAATCCGGCGTTGTTGCCGACCCTGCAGGCATGGGTATTCAAGCAGAGTCGCCGCCGCGCTCCGGATATCTACCGCGCAGCCTCATCGGTGACCTATATCGCGGCGGACGCGCCACCATTTTTCATACTGCACGGCCGCAACGACTCACTGGTTCCGGTCGAACAGGGCCGCGAGTTCGCTGCTAAACTGCGTGAGATCAGTCGCCAGCCGGTGGTGTATGCCGAATTGCCTTGCGCCCAACATGCGTTCGACATCTTCGGTTCCGCACGTGCGGCGCATGCCGCCGTCGCCGTCGAGCAGTTCCTCGCCGAGATTTACCAACCCCGCAGCAGCGCCCGCAAGTCCGCCTGACCTGCACGCACAGCCGAACATCGTTCCGGTGTCACGCGGTGTGTCAGAATTCGGGCATGGAAACAACCCCGGTTCCGAAACTGCTACCGCATCTGTGGAAGTCCACCCTGGTCTCCGGCATCCTGGCGTTGATTCTCGGCGTCCTGGTGCTTGCATTCACCGGCGACAGCATCCTGGTGGCTGCGATCTTATTCGGCGCCTACCTATTGATCACCGGTATCGCACAGGTGATTTTCGCCTTCAGCCTGCATATCAGTGCCGGCGGCCGGGTGCTGTTGTTCATCAGCGGTGCAGCAGCGCTGGTCCTGGCGGTATTGGCGTTCCGCCACTTCGGTGACGACCCGCTGCTCGCCATCTTGCTGCTGGCTATCTGGATCGCGGTGGGTTTCATCTTCCGCGGAGTAGCCACCACCGTGACAGCCGTCAGCGATCCGAACCTGCCCGGCCGCGGCTGGGAAATTTTCACCGGAGTACTCAGCCTGCTGGCCGGGATCGTGGTACTGGCTGCGCCTTTCACATCGCTTTGGGTGCTGGCTCTGGTGGTCGGAATCTGGCTGATCGTCATCGGCGGCGTCGAGATCATCACCGCCTTCGATATCCGTCGTAGCTCCAAAAAGATCACCCGGGTACTCACCGGCGAATAAACACTCGTCACGGTGGTCGGTACTGTGGCTGCCGATAGACGATGTCCGCTTTAATCGGGAGCACAAGTTATGACCGAGTCCGGCGACCGGCCCGACGACGATGCCCCCGATCCGGCTTCTGACGTCTCGAAGCAACCCCCACCGGTTCCTGGAACGTGGGGCAGTTATCCGCCGCCGCCGCCGTATCCGCAGCCGGTTGGCTATCCGCCGCCGTACCCACCGCCGTACCCGGGCTACCCGGCACCGACTGCCCCACGAAATGGTCTGGGCACTGCGGCCCTGGTCCTCGCCGTCGCCGGTCTGGTCACCGCGTTGTCGGTGATCGGTGGCATCACCCTCGGTATCGCCGCGATGTTGCTCGGCTTCCTGGGCTACGGTCGGGTGAAGCGCCGCGAGGCCGATAACGGCGGCGTGGCAATCGCGGGCATCGCGCTTGGCGCATTAGCGCTGATGGCCGGAATCGCCTGCATCTTCATCTACGTTGGCATTTGGAAAACCGCAGGTGGCGATGACTACGTTGACTGCATGACGAAAGCCGGGTCGGATCCCGCGCTGCAGCAGCAATGCACCGACCGGTTCCGTGAACACTTCCAGGACCAGTTCCGCGGCAGCCCGCCGGTAACCCCGTCGCCGTAGTCGCTTATTACCGGGAAGCGGGAAAATATTTCACGATGCCTTCCTGGACGACGGTGGCGCTCAGTTGTCCGGAACGGTCGAAGAAATACCCAAAGCCCAGGCCCTGTGAGTCCGCCGCCACCGGTGAGGACGTTGAATACAGCATCCAGTCGTCGAACCGAGCCGGGCGGTGAAACCACATCGAGTGGTTCGCGGTGACGGCGAAGATTCGGTCGAAACCCCAGGACAGCCCGTGGGTGGTGATGATGGAATCCAGAACAGTGGTGTCCGAGGCGTACACCATCATCGCAGTGTGCAGCACCTGGTCGTCGGGCAGCGCCCCGTCGGCCTTGACCCATACCCGGTTGTACGCAAGCCGCTGACCCTTGTCGCGCATCACCCAGGCCGGGTCGTTGCTGTACCGCCACTCGATCGGGTGTGGCGCGTTAACGAAACCGGGAATGACTTTCTCGTAACCTCGCAGCAGTTCGCGGAGTTTGGGTAGCTTTTCCGGGTCGGCGACCGCGGGTGCGTCCACGCTGTGCTCCAGACCTGCCCCACCGGACAGGTAGGCCAGCATTGCGGTGGCGATCAGTTTGTCGCCTTGCATCGCGTCCACCCGGCGGTTGGCGAAGCGGCGTTCGTCACGCAACCGCAGAACCCGAAATTCAAGGTCCCTGGCCGGATCGCCGCCGTTGACGAAGTGGACGGACAACGCGCTGAGCGGCAGGTCATAGACGAGGGTGCGACTGGCGGCGACGACCGTCTGCGCCATCAACTGCCCGCCGAACGTGCGCATCGGTGTTTTGCTGGGGTGCGATCCGGTGAAGACATCACCGGATCGGTTGCGGTTGAGATCCAAGATGGCCAGGAGTTCTGCGAAGTCCGTGTTCGGCGTGTGGTGCGCAACCCGATCATCGCTACCCGGCACAGGTCATCTCTCCCGTTAGACGTCGTCCTCCCCGATCCGGTGCACGTGGATCAGATTGGTCGAGCCTACTGTGCCTGGCGGCGCACCGGCGACGATGACCACCAGATCACCGCGCTGGTAACGACCGAGTTCGAGCAGCGATATGTCCACCTCGCGAATCATCTCGTCGGTGGTCGCCATCAGCGGGACGATGAAAGTTTCGGTGCCCCACGTCATCGCCAGCTGACTGCGCACCTCGGGCAGCGCGGTGAAGGCCAGCAATGGCAACGGCGTGTGCAGTCGGGCAAGCCGCCGCACGGTGTCACCGGATTCGGTGAAGGCGACCAACGCTTTGGCGTCCAAGCGTTCACCGATATCGCGGGCCGCATAGGAGATGACCCCGCGCTTGGTGCGCGGGACGTGTGACAGGGGTGGTGCCGCGGTCGAATTCTCTTCGACCGCGCAGATGATCCGGCTCATGGTCCGCACCGCCTCCAGTGGATGCTTGCCCACCGCGGTTTCACCGGACAACATCACCGCATCGGTCCCATCCAGCACGGCGTTGGCGACGTCGGATGCTTCGGCCCGGGTCGGCCGAGAGTTCTCGATCATCGACTCCAGCATCTGGGTGGCCACGATGACCGGTTTCGCGTTCTCTCGCGCCATCTGGATGGCCCGCTTCTGGACCAGCGGCACTTCTTCCAAGGCCAACTCCACGCCCAGGTCACCGCGGGCCACCATCAGAGCGTCGAACGCCAGCGCGATAGCCTCCAGATTGTCGATGGCTTCCGGCTTTTCCAGCTTGGCGACCACCGGTACTCGCCGCCCGCAGCGGTCCATCACCTCACGGACCAGTTCGACGTCCGACGGGGAGCGCACAAAAGACAGCGCTACCATGTCCACACCCAGGTGCAGGGCGAATTCCAAGTCCTCGATGTCTTTTTCTGCCAGCGCCGGCGCCGAGACGTTCATTCCTGGCAGTGAAATACCTTTGTGGTTGCTGACCGGTCCGCCATCGGTGACCGTGCAGACCACGTCGTCGCCGTCGATGCTGTCGACAACCAACCCGACCTTGCCGTCATCGACCAGCACACGATCACCGGGCACGGCATCTTTGGCTAACCCCCGGTAGGTGGTCGACACCCGGTCGTGGCTGCCCATGCAGTCGGCCACGGTGATCCGCACTGTTTCACCGTTGGCCCAGAAGGCAGCACCGCTGGCGAAACGCCCCAACCGGATCTTGGGCCCCTGCAGGTCGGCCAGCACGCCGACCGCGCGGCCGCAGGCGTCGGAGGCGCTTCGCACCCAGCCGTAGTGGGCCTCGTGATCGTCGTGATCACCGTGGCTGAAGTTCAACCGGGCAACGTCCATCCCCGCCTCAACCAACGCCTTGACCAACTCGGCGCTGTGAGTTGCGGGCCCGAGGGTGCAGACGATCTTCCCGCGCCTAGTCACGACCGACAGCATAATCCTGATCCGCGCAGTACCCCGACCGATTGGCCACGTACCGAAACCAGATGGTGCTCCGCTATCTCCGGAAAGTACTGTGCCGCAAAGTTAGTCGGTAATCAGAATCGGGAGCAACGGAAAACCGGGTAGGTTGCGCAGCAGCGTCCAGGCTATCGCGGTCGCGACCACTACCAGCACCGGTACCGCGGTCACCGCTAAACTCCGGCGGCGCCGCAGCAGCAGCCACCCCGCCAGGATTGGGATCCCGACCAGAAAAAACGCGTTATCCGCCACGGCGGCCGCTAGGTCACCGTGCAGCAGATCGTGGATCATCCGGAGCCCACCGCAGGCCGGGCAATTCCACCCGGTGAGCGCCTGGAACGGGCACAGTGGAAGAACTGCGCCACGACGATGCGGGTCGACGAAGCCGATATAGCCCAGAGCACCGCCTAGCCCGAACAAACCGGCCAACCACCGGAGTAGCACGGCGGTTCTCGGTGTGCCGGACCGATCGGCCATATCTGCAGCATGCCAGATCCGGCGACCACCGCCGAGCGGGTTGCCGTCACGACGAGGCTTCGTCCGCCTCCTCCGGTGCTGCCGCCGGGGCCTCCTCGGCAGCGGTCTCATCGATGTGCCCGGCCGATTCCGGTTCGACCCCATCGTCGACTTCGTCTTCGTCGTCGGTCTGCAGCTCGTCCGCGACCTCGACTTCGCCGTCGTCAGCCGCTGCCTCGCCGTCAGCTGATTCCGCTGCCTCTGCCGTCTCGACTACCTCATCGTCGTCCGCGGCGGGCTCTTCGTCGGTCTGCACTCCATCGTCGACAATGCCGTCCCCACCCGCCGGTTCAGGCTTATCCGTCTGGTTGGACTCGACTTCGACTACCTCGGTTGGACCCGCGGACAGCCCGCCGCCTTCCGGTTCGGCCTGACCGGATTCGCCTAATCCGATTTCGGTTGACTCCGGTTCGGCCGTGTATCCCGGCGCTTCGCCGAGGGCCAGACTGAGGGTGTTTCGCGCATCTGGCGCCGGGTCGCCTACCGCAGCCGTCCCGGACGCAGTTCCGACCGCGACGAGTTCGTCCGCGGGCTCGAGCTCGGCCGATCGGTCATCCTCGTCTGCTTCGTGCCACCTGCTGCCCAGCTTCGCGGGGTCTTCTCGACCTTTCGGCGCCAAAACGAAATAGACCACGGCACCGATCAACACGAATGTCGCAGTGAACGAGTTGATCCGAATACCGGCTATGTGCGTGGCGGTATCGTCGCGCAGCAGCTCAATGCCGAAGCGGCCGACGCAGTAGCCGGCCACGTAGACCGCGAATAATCGCCCGTGTCCGATTCTGAACTGCCGGTCGAGATAGATCAGCAGCAAGAACACCAGGACGTTCCATAGCAATTCATACAGAAATGTCGGTTGCACGATTTTGTAAAGCTCGCCCGTCGACACGCCGTCGAGTAGATGCGGGTCGCGCACTCCGGCGGCGTCTTCGCGCCAAAAGATTTTCAAACCCCACGGTAAAGTCGTCTCGCGCCCGTAGAGCTCCTGGTTGAAATAGTTGCCGATGCGCCCGATCGCTTGTGCCAACACGATACCCGGCGCGATGGCGTCGCCGAAGGCCGGCAGCGGAATACCGTGCCGTTTGCAGCCGAGCCATGCGCCCACCCCGCCTAACGCCACCGCTCCCCAAATGCCAAGACCACCGTCCCAGATACGCAGCGTCGCTTCCCATCCGATGCCGCCTTCGCCGAAGTAGGCTCGCCAGTCAGTTAGCAAGTGGTAGAGCCGGCCACCCACCAAGCCGAACGGCACGGCCCACAGCGCGATGTCGTAAATCACCCCGCGCTCTCCCCCACGGGCCTGCCAGCGCCGGTCCCCGATCAACAGGGCCACCACGATACCGACGATGATGCACAATGCGTAGGCTCGGATCGGCACCGGACCCAGATACCAGACACCCCGTGGCGGGCTGGGAAAGTATGTCAGGATATTCATCGTCATGGCGGCGAATTCCTTTGGCGTACACCGGCAGCAAGTTCCTCGGTTAAGGTACGCAATGCGGACATGCCACTATTCAAAGCAGTGACCAGCGCCGACCCTACGATGACGCCGTCGGTGTAGCGGCCGATCTCGGCGGCTTGGTCCCGCGAACGTACACCCAGGCCAACTCCGACCGGAATATCGGAAACTGCCCGCACTCTGCGCACCAGCTCAGGTGCCGCCCGTGACACTGTGTCGCGAACTCCGGTGACGCCCATCGTTGAAGCAGCGTAGACGAAGCCGCGTGATGCCTCGACGGTGGTCGCCAGCCGCTCCGGTGTCGACGAGGGTGCCACCAGGAAGATGCGATCCAGATGGTGCTGGTCGGATGCGGCCAGCCACTCCTGCGCCTCGTCGACAATCAGGTCGGGTGTGATCAGGCCGTGCCCTCCCGCAGCGGCCAGGTCACGTGCGAAGGCATCAACCCCGTAGTGCAGCACTGGATTCCAATAGGTCATCACCACCGCACGTCCACCAGCACGGCTGATCGCCGACACCGCGGCCAGGGTGTCGCGAACCCGCACACCGGCACGCAGCGCAGCTTCGGTGGCCTTCGCGATGGTCGGGCCATCCATGCCGGGATCCGAATACGGGATGCCGACCTCGACCACATCGCAACCGGCGTCGACCAGCGCAGTCATCGCGGCAATCGACGTAGGAACATCCGGGTAGCCGGTCGGCAGATACCCGATCAGCGCTGCCCGGTTGCCTTGGCGGCACGCATCGAATAGTGGTGCCAACCTACTGCTCCGACTCCGCGTCGCAATCATCGCTGGTGGCCGTCGCCGTCGGTGGTGCCGAGCAGCCCGAACCACTTGGCGGCCGTCTCGACGTCTTTGTCGCCCCGACCGGATAGGTTCACCACGACGATGGAACCGGATCCGAGTTCGCCCCCCAACTGGAGCGCTCCGGCGACCGCGTGTGCGGATTCGATCGCCGGAATGATTCCTTCTGTCCGACAGAGCAAACCGAACGCCTCCATCGCCTCAGCGTCGGTAATAGGCCGGTACTCGGCCCGCCCGGCCTCCCGCAGCCAGGCGTGCTCCGGCCCCACCCCCGGGTAGTCCAGTCCAGCCGAGATCGAGTGAGATTCGACGGTCTGACCGTCGTCGTCCTGCAGCAGGTAGGAGAACGACCCCTGGAAAACACCGGGTGATCCGCCGGTGAAGGTGGCCGCGTGCCGGCCGGTTTCCACTCCGTCACCGGCGGCTTCAAACCCGATCAGTCGCACCGCTGGATCATCGAGGAAGGCATAGAAGATGCCGATAGCGTTGGATCCCCCGCCGACGCAGGCCGCCACCGCATCGGGAAGCCGGCCGACCCGACGCAGGACCTGCATCCGGGTCTCCAGCCCGATGACGCGCTGGAAATCGCGCACCATGGCCGGGAAGGGGTGCGGCCCGGCCGCGGTGCCAAAGCAGTAGTAGGTGCTGTCGGCATTGCTGACCCAATCACGAAACGCCTCGTTGATCGCGTCTTTCAAAGTCTTCGAACCCGAATCGACGGACACCACTTCGGCGTCCAGCAGTCGCATCCGAGCCACATTGAGCGCTTGGCGTTCCACATCGACAGCACCCATGTAGATCACGCAGTCCAAGCCGAGCAGCGCGCACGCGGTGGCGGTAGCCACCCCGTGCTGACCGGCCCCGGTCTCGGCGATCACTCGGGTTTTGCCCATGTGCTGGGCCAGCAGTGCCTGACCCAGCACGTTGTTGATCTTGTGAGAGCCGGTGTGGTTCAGGTCTTCTCGCTTGAGAAAGATCCGTGCGCCGCCGGCGTGTGCCGACAGCCGGGTGGCTTCGTATAGCGGCGACGGCCGACCGGTGTAGTTGGTCTGCAACCTGTCAAGGGTGTCGAGGAACGCCTGATCGTTGCGTGCTTTATCGAAAGCGACTGTCACTTCTTCGATAACGGCCATCAAGGCTTCGGCGACGAACCGGCCACCGTAAACACCGAAGTGACCACGCTGATCCGGACCGCGGCCGGCCGGTTCGGCCACCCCTGCGCTGGCCCGGGGCAGATCGGGATCGAACAGCTCTGCCATCATTCGCTGCGCGAGCGGCTCATCGCCGGCTAGCGGGCCGGCTTGGGACAAGACGGATGCCTGCCCGCGCTGACCAGATCGGCAACCGCTGCGCGGGGATCGCCGCTGGTCACCAGCCCCTCACCGACCAGGACCGCATCTGCGCCGGCACCAGCGTAGGCCAGCAGATCGGCGGTGCCTCGGACGCCGGATTCAGCGACTTTGACCACATCGGTGGGCAGTCCCGGAGCGATACGTGCGAAGCAGTCCCGGTCCACTTCCAGCGTGGTGAGATCGCGGGCGTTGACGCCGATCACCTTTGCCCCCGCGTTCAGGGCTCGGTCGGCCTCCTCTTCGGTGTGCACCTCCACCAGGGCGGTCATTCCCAAGGATTCCGTGCGATCCAGCATGGCCACCAGCGCGGGTTGCTGCAGTGCCGCGACGATGAGCAGCAACATATCCGCGCCGTGCGCACGAGCCTCGTGAATCTGGTACGGGAGCACCACGAAATCTTTACGCAGAACCGGTACCGAGACCGCCTGCCGAACCACATCGAGGTCGCCCAATGAGCCGTTGAACCGCCGCTGCTCAGTCAACACGCTGATGATCCGCGCACCACCGTCCTGGTAGGCACGTGCCAGTTGGGCCGGGTCGGAGATGGCGGCCAGCTGACCGGCCGACGGACTGGCCCGCTTGACCTCGGCAATGACCCCGATGTCGGGCTCGCGCAGCGTGGCCAGCACGTCCAGCGGCGGCGCGGTGGCCTCCGCGGCTGCTTTGACTTCGGATAGCGGGATGACCGCTTCCCGGGCGGCAACGTCGGCGCAGACTCCTTCGATGATGGAGTCGAGCACGGTTGCCGAACTCATGGCTGCCCGGTTCCTCTCCCCGCGGTCGCGATCGGATCGCTTGGCCCCACGGATCGCAATAGCGTCCATCGAAGGGTATCGGCCGTCACTGCGTCGAACGTCACCGGCCCTCGGCGTCCGGTTCAGGAGCGTGGTCCGTCGGTTCGTCGGTGAGGTCACGGCCTTCATCCAGGGCATCCCAGATCATCCGTTCTGACAACGCCGAGGCATCCGGGCCGGCATCGTCGCGTCGCGCTACCGAACGGCGAACCGCAGGGACAGCGTATTTGCCGGCGGCGGCACCGCCCGCGGACGCTGATCGCATCAGTAACGCGGCACCGGACAGCACGCACAGCGCAGCCGCCAGGGTGATCGCCGCGCCGGCGCAGTGGCGATCGGCGCTCACCAGCGAGATCACCGAGACGCCCGCGATGCCGGCCGCCCGCCGCGCCACATCGTCAACCACCCACAGGCTCACGCCCAGGTATCCAGCCGCGAAGCTGGCAGCCGCAGTCAACACCGCCAGCACCCGCAACGGCCAACCCCGCACGGCGACCGCAGCGATCGCCGCCGCCAGCGACAGCAACGCCAACGGCAGCAACGCGGTAGACCAGGACCCGCCGGAGACGGTGACCTGTTTCGGCGGTCCGAGCCCGTCGAACGACCGGACCATCACCCAGGGCAGCCGAGCTGCGGCCCACAGCCCGCCGGCGGCAACGACGAGTAGCAGCTGAGCCATCCGTAGTGCGAACCCACCGTGGCGACGCGGCGCGTCAGACATCGCGTACTGATCCGGGAGCGGTCAGTGTCTCGGCGGCGGCGATCGCGGCTAGCACCGCCCGAGCTTTGTTGGTCGCCTCGGTGTACTCGTACGGGCCGTTAGAATCGGCCACCACCCCGCCGCCGGCCTGCACATAGGCGGTGCCGTCGCGGATCAGCGCGGTACGGATGGCGATGGCGAAATCGGCGTTGCCGGCGAAGTCCAGGTAGCCCACCACCCCGCCATAAAGACCACGGCGGGTCTTCTCCACTTGCTCGATCAGCTCCATGGCCCGCACTTTGGGCGCTCCGGACAAGGTGCCGGCCGGAAAACAAGCGGTCACCGCATCCAGCGCGGTGCGGCCGTCGGCAAGCATGCCGGTCACCGTGGACACTAGATGCATGACGTGGCTGTACCGCTCGATGTGGCTGTAGTCCTGGACCCGCACGGTGCCCGGGACACACACCCGGCCCAGGTCGTTGCGCCCCAGGTCGACCAGCATCAGGTGCTCGGCCAGTTCCTTGTCGTCGTGCAGCAGTTCTTTTTCCAGCAGCTGGTCTTCTTCCTCGGTCCGGCCGCGCCAGCGGGTGCCGGCGATAGGGTGAGTGGTGGCTCGCCCGTCCTGCACGGTGACCAGGGCCTCTGGGCTTGATCCCACGATGGAAAAGCCCAACCCGCCATGCTCAGCGGGAATCTGCAGCAGATACATGTACGGGCTCGGATTTGACACCCGCAGCATCCGGTACACATCGATGGGATCGGCTCCAGTCGTCATCTCGAACCGCTGCGACGGCACCACCTGAAACGCCTCGCCGGCTTCAATCTGACCGACCAGATGGTCGACGATCATGCCGTATTCCTCACGGCTGCGTTGCGTGCGGTACTGCGGATCCGGGCGGTCGAAGGTCGCCACGGTCGACGATAACGGTCGGCTCAGCGCGCTGGTCATCACATCCAGCCGGGCAACCGCGTCGTCGAAGGCTTCATCCATCCGGTCGGCGGTGCCGTTCCAGTTGACCGCATTGGCGATCAACGTGATCGTGCCCTCATGGTGGTCGACCGCCGCGATATCGGTAGCCAGCAACAGCAGCATGTCGGGCAGATTGAGGTCGTCCACGGTCAACTCCGGCAGCCGCTCCAGCCGGCGCACCAGGTCGTAGGCGAAAAATCCGACCATGCCGCTGGACAGCGGCGGCAGCCCGGGCAGCTCGGCGGTGGCCAGTAGGCACAACGTCTCACGCAGTGCCCGCAGCGGGTCTCCCCCGGTCGGAGCGCCCTGCGGCGTCGCCCCCAACCAGACCGCCGCACCGTCGCGCACCGTGAGCGCGGACGGAGATCCGGCGCCGATAAATGACCACCGCGACCACGACCGACCGTTCTCGGCTGACTCCAGCAAGAAGGTGCCGGGCCGGCCGGCTGCGAGTTTGCGATACGCCGATAGCGGCGTCTCGGCATCGGCCAGCACCTTTCGGGTCACCGGGACCATCCGATGCTCAGCGGCCAGCAACCGGAAATCCTCCCGGGAGGAAGTGCCGGCCCTGGGGGTACTGGTGGTTTGCATCCGACTATTTTCGCAGATCGGTGCGCTGCGCCCGGTGTAGCGTCGCAGGCATGAAAACCGGTGACACGGTGGCCGACTTCGAGCTTCTCGACCAGACCGGTACACCGCATAGGCTCAGCGCACTACTCGCCGAGGGGCCGGTGGTGCTGTTCTTCTATCCGGCGGCGATGACACCGGGGTGTACCCGGGAGGCCGCCCACTTCCGTGATCTGGCCGCCGAGTTCAACCGGGTCGGCGCACGGCCGGTCGGCATCAGCGTCGACCCGGTGGCCAAGCAGGCCAAGTTCGCCGACGCGCACGGCTTTGACTATCCGTTGCTGTCCGACGCGGACGGGGCGGTCGCGCGCGCATTCGGGGTCAAACGCGGCTTGCTCGGAACGCTGATGCCGGTCAAGCGCAGCACGTTCGTCATCGGCAGTGATCGCACCGTGCTCGGGGTGATCCGCAGTGAACTGAACTTCAATGCCCATGCCGACAAGGCACTGGCGCTGTTACAGGCCGGGCAATCTGCTTAATCGGTTACGCCGACATGCCCACGCACCATTGGGTGAAAATAGCGCCCGGGCATTTGAGAAAACGCACCTGATGCGCTCCACGCCGGGTTAGTCTGCATTTCTAGTCTTCGGATCGGGAAAGGTATGTCAATGCGGCCCTCAGGACCAACTTTTGCTACCGCGATACGGGAGTCAATGGGCCCGCCAGCCATTTCGGACATACTGCAGGCTTGAGCGCATCGCAAATCCGCTCGACCCCAACCAGTTTCACCTGCAAGGCTGGAAAGCCGGCCTGCGAAGAGAAAGGATCACCATGACACGACCCAGTTTCGGTACCCGGGCGGGGATCGTCGCCGCCAGCGGAACAGTGCTGGCCACACTGGCGCTGACCGCCGCGTCTGGCGCTTACGCCGAAGACGACGTCTGGGGCGCGATCTCGGTCTCGCCGGACGGAAAGTCCATCGGTGTGGCGACAAACCAGCCGAACGAGTACCTGGCTAACCTGGCAGCCAATAACGAATGTCAGCAAACCAACCCGATCTGCAACATCCTGATAAGTTTCAAGTCCCCGGACTGCGGGGCGGTTGTCGAAAACAACAATCAGTATTTCGGTGATAGCGGTGCGACGCAGCAAGAGGCCGAGCAGAACGCTATGAACCAGAGTCCGGGCAGCCGCGTCTTGCGGGCCGCATGCAACACCCCACCGGAAAGCACCAGCACAACGCCCGCGACCACCACGGCCACCGAGACCACCGCCGTGCCTACCACCACCACGCCAGGCGGGTAATGACAACGGCCCCGCGGTAGCGCTCAGCTGTGCCCGCGGAAGATGATTCGCAGCATCTTGAAGTTGAGACAGGCGAATCGCCAGGATTGAACGAGCAGGTTCTGGCGCATCCGCAACGTCTTGCGAGTGGGCAATGGAGCATTGGCGATGCGATCGGCCGTCCGGACGTTGGCGGTCGGATAGGTGCTGTCGTCGTTCACCGAATCGCCTTCCTTTTCCGTCATTCGGGGATCAGCCACCAGAACGGCCTGGCTTTGGCCTTGTAGATGAATAGATAGTGCAGCAGTGTCTTGATCCAGTGACCGGCCAGGCCGAGCTCGCCATGCGTGCCGGCGATGTCGCGGCCGGTGTCCGGGTATCTGACCGGGTCGGGGACCACCGGGTACATCGTCATTGCCGCGGCCGAGCCGGTGCGCAAACCGGTGCCCGCCGATGCAACACACGCGGCGCCCATAGTCGCCATAGAAGCACGATGGGCGGGGGCATCGGCTCTGTTGTTGATGCGGTCGCGGATGGTCGCGGCAACTGTTTTGGCCATGATGCCGGACGGCATACCGGTGCGTGGCGGCGCCGGGGTGATCACCGTTCCGTTGGGACTCTTGCGCGGCCGGGAAATCGGATGCGGCGGTGCGAACGCGATTCCCGGCGCAAAGATGTTCGGGTAGGCCGGTGACTCGTAAGTCTGCGGCCAGTCCTCGGCGGACCACTTTTCGTACGGCTTGCCCGAGTAGTCGGCGTCCACCTTGAGGAAGCCTGACGGTGCGAACAGCGTCGACGTGATGTCTTGACCTGCCCTGTCATAGGCAGCCAGGCCGACGCCTTTGAACGGTGGCAGCAACATGGCGAAGTCGAAATCCAGGTCGCGCTCACCGCCATCGAGTTGTTCGTAGCGCAGCTTGCCGTCCATCACCTCGTGCACATGGGCCTGGGTGATGGCTTTGACGCCGCGTTCCCGAAACAGCGATTCGGTCCACAATCGGCTGGACTGGGTGAAACCCTTATCGACGAAGCTCATACCGCCGACGCCGAAGTCACCGAGCTCGTATTCATTGGTGAGATAGACGATTTCAGCGAGATCCCGCACCCCGGCCTTGCGCAGCGTGTGCTCGACGTTGAAGACATACTCGAAGGCCGCACCTTCGCAGGTGCACGTTCCGTGCCCGATGCCGACCACGAGTCGCTGTCTCTCACCGGCTTTCAGCTTGTCGATGACCCGGTCGAGCGCTTCGGCCGTTTCGGCGGCGTGAGCGGCCGTGCATACCGACCACGAATGCCCATCCGGTCCGAGCCCGGGTGTGGCGCCAAAGTTCAGCTGTGGGCCGGTGGCGTTGATCAGGTAGTCGTAGGTGAGGCTCCCGATTTCGCCGCTGTGTTCCTCGTCGGTGTAAGTGAAGTCCACCGATGGTGACGTTTGGCTACCGCGCCCCTCCGGCCGGATCGTGGTAGCCATCCCTTGGTGGAATCCGATGCCCTTGCGCTCATAAATTGCTTTGAGCGGGATCAGCACCTTGCCCTTGTCCATCCGGCCGACGCCAACCCAGATGTTCGACGGGATCCAGTTCCAGTCGGGATTGGGCGAGATCACCACGACCTGATGGCTGCGCGCTAGCCATCGGCGCAGGTGCAGTGCAGCGGTGTGGCCGGCGATGCCGGCGCCGAGGACGACGACTTGTGCCATTCTGACTCCCCTCGTCGGGTACGGGCCGCAGGCGGCATTACCATAATATACCCAGGCGGGTATGAATGCACATCGTGGACGATTCGATAGATACCCACGCGGGTATCAGTTATCCTGTCTTTGTGGGTATGCCTACCTGGGTATATACCGGTGGCGGCTAACCGACGTGACGGACCGCGCACACCGGCGGGAAGGAAGGACTGATGGTGGCTTCTGCCGAAGCCGATCCAATGGATCGGGTACTCCAGCGACTCCGCCGTGCACAAGGGCAACTCGCCGGGGTGATCTCGATGATCGAGGCGGGGCGGGGTTGCAAAGACGTGGTCATCCAGCTGGCCGCGGTCTCCCGTGCCCTGGACCGCGCTGGTTTCATGGTTGTTGCGGCCGGGATGCAGCACTGCATCATGGGGGATGCCGATGATCCGCGCCCCGCTCTCACTGAGAGCGAACTGGAAAAGCTGTTCTTGTCGTTGGCCTGACCCGCGCTGGCCGTGATCGGCTAGTCGATGCTTCTCGGATTCGGCGCGAGGCAAAGGTCCCATCGAGGACCGAAGGGAGACTCCAATGTTCACCATCGTCAAGCGAGGCTGGATACCGTTGGTCGTGGTGGTGGCAGCCGCCCTCGGCACTATCGCCGTCGTGAACCTTCGGGGCATCTTCGGTTCCGATGAGATTTTTTCCTGGTCTGGCAGCGGCTCTGACGTGATCGAGTCGATCAACACCAAACATGTGACGTACGAGGTGTTCGGACCTGACGGTTCGACAGGGGGCGTGAGCTACTTGAACGCGAATAGCGAGCCGGAAGAGGCCGGCTTCAGCGGTCTGCCATGGGCTTACACGATGACGACGACAAAGCCGGCGGTTATTGCCAACCTGGTGGCGCAAGGTGACGGCGACAGCATCGGCTGCCGTATCACGGTGAACGGTGACATCAAGGATGAACAATTCGCCCACGGGCACCAAGCCCAGGTGTTTTGCCTGGTGAAAGCCGCATGAACGCGCACACTGACGCCCGTCCACTCTTCATGCGGGCGGTTCGCAGACTCGCGATACCGATAATTATCTTCTGGTTGCTCTTGACGGTGGGCGTCAACGTTCTGGTACCGCAGATCGAAGTGGTTTCCAGAACGCACGCGGTAACGATGTCGCCGCAAGACGCGCCGGCCATGGTCGCGGCAAAACACATCGGCAAGACGTTTCAGGAGTTCGATTCCGACAGCATGGTGATGCTGGTCTTGGAAGGTGACGAAGAACTCGGCGCCGAAGCTCACCGCTACTACCACAACCTGGTGCAGACGTTGCGCGCCGATCCCGAACACATACAGCACATCCAAGACTTGTGGGGGGATCCGATCACTGCCGCCGGCGTGCAAAGCAGCGACGGCAAAGCCGCCTACGCGCAGATCCACACCGCCGGCGACCAAGGCAGCACGCTGGGTAACGAGTCGGTCGACGCGGTCCGCAAGGTTGTCGACGCTTCATCGCCGCCGCCCGGGGTCCGGGTTTATGTCACCGGTCAGGCCGCGCTCACCACCGACATGACCGAATCCGCCGACAAGAGCATGTTCAAAATGATGGGCGTCACCGGCGTGGTCATCATCATCATGCTTTCGATCGTTTATCGCTCGGTCAGCACCGTGCTTCTCGCCCTGGTCATGGTTGGCTTCGAGATGGGCACCGCCAGGGGGGTGGTGGCGCTGCTGGGCAACTACGACTTGCTGGGGTTCTCGACATTCGTCGTCGCCATGCTGTCGTCGCTGGCCATCGCGGCCGGGACTGATTACGCGATCTTTCTGATCGGTCGTTATCACGAAGCGCGCCTGGCCGGCGAAGACCGGGAAACAGCCTGGTACACCATGTTCCGCGGCACCATTCACGTTATTGTCGGCTCCGGACTGACGATTGCCGGGGCGTCGTTGTGCCTGCACTTCGCGCGGCTGTCCTATTTCAAGGCACTGGGCATCCCATCAGCGCTGGGCTTGCTGGTGGTGATCGCCGGCGCACTCACCGCGGCGCCCGCGATCGTCGCCGTGGCCAGCCGGTTCGGCCTGCTCGATCCCAAACAGCAAGCCAAAGTGCGGGGTTGGCGGCGCATCGGCACCGCCAATGTGCGCTGGCCCGGCCCGGTTTTTGTCGCGGCGCTACTTGTCACCGTGGTCGGCATTCTGGTGGTGCCCGGCATGCGGATCAGCTATAACGACCGCTACTACATTCCCGGCGATCTGCCGTCGAACATCGGATATGACGCCGCGGAGCGTCATTTCAGTGCGGCCCGGATGAACCCCGACGTCCTCATGGTCGAAGCCGACCATGACATGCGCAATTCCGGCGACATGATCATCTTGGACCGGATCGCGAAGAACGTCTTCCGTACTCGCGGTGTGGAGAGAATACAAGGCATTACCAGGCCGCTGGGAAGTCCGATCGACCACACGTCGATACCGTTTCAAATCAGCATGCAAGCGGTCCCGATACAGCAGAACTTGCAGTTCATGGAAGACCGGATGGCCGACATGCTCGCGATGAGCGACGATCTCGGTGCCATGATCGCCTCCATGGAGCGGTTGCGCGGTCTGGTCGGGCAGATGAGCAACACGACCCAGCACATGGGTGATCACATGATAGAAATAACGAAGACGGTAGACGAGATACGGGACCATATCGCGGATTTCGACGACATCATCCGGCCGATTCGGACCTATACCTACTGGGAAGCGCATTGCTTCAACATCCCGGTCTGTTGGGCAGCGCGATCGGTATTCGACGCCTACGACGGCATGGACAAATTCAGCGAAGACATGCGACCGCTGCTTGAAGACGTCGACGACCTGAATGCGGTGCTGCCCCGGATGGTCGGCGAGTTCGCGCCGATGATCACGGTCGCGCGATCCATGCAAAGCAGCCTGCTGGCCATGCACAGCAGTTTCTCCGGACTGGTCACGCAGATGTCGCGAATGACCGACACCGCCAGCGCGATGGGCCAGGCGTTCGACTCCTCGAAGGCCGACGACTACTTCTACCTGCCGCCGGAAGCCTTCGACAACCCGGACTTCCAGAAAGGCCTGCAGCTGTTCCTGTCACCAGACGGCAAGGCCGCTCGCTTCATCATCACCTACGACGCGGATCCGGCGACCCCCAAGGGCATCGCGTTCGTCAAGCCGGTGCTCGCCGCCGCGCACGACGCGGTGAAGGGGACCCCGTTGACCGACGGCACGTTCTACCTGACCGGGACGGCCGCGGTGTACAACGACATCCAAACCGGCGCGAAATACGACATCCTGATCGTCGGCGTGGCGGCGGTGACCCTGATATTCATTGTCATGCTGATCATTACCCGAGCGCTGGTGGCCGCAGCGACCATTGTCGGCACGGTTCTGCTGTCGCTGAGCGCTGCCTTCGGGCTGTCGGTACTGGCTTGGCAACATATTTTCGGGCTGGAACTGAACTGGATCGCACCGGTGTTCGGGGTGATCATCCTGCTCGCCGTTGGGTCTGACTACAACCTGCTCTTGGTGTCGCGATTCCAAGAAGAAATTCACGCGGGGATAAACACCGGCATCCTCCGTTCCATCGGCAGCACCGGTTCCGTGGTGACGGCCGCGGGGCTGGTGTTCGCGTTCACGATGATGTCCATGGTCGCCAGCGATCTGTACTCGATCGGCCAGGCCGGCAGCACCATCGGCATCGGGCTGCTGTTCGACACGCTGATTGTGCGCTCCTTCCTGACACCGTCCACCGCGGCGCTGCTCGGGCGCTGGTTCTGGTGGCCCCAGAAAGTGCGACTGGGCCCACCCCGGCAGACCTATCGGACCGGCGCGCGGGCGGCGTCGAACCGGAACGCCGTGCCGGCCGGTATCGGCAGACCAGACAGCGAGTAGCCGGAAGGATCGATACCTCGTTTTGAATAGATACCCATAGGGGTATTATGGTATCCTTCGAGCATGAGTGAAAACAGCCATCACCACGAGGTCCTCAATGAACTGAACCCGCAGCATCGCGCGCTGCGGGAGAAGATCCCGGACGTCTACCGCGGGTTCGGCCAGTTGAGCAACGCCGCGCTGACGTCGGGCGCGTTGGACAAGAAGTTCAAAGAGTTGATCGCCGTGGCCATCGGTGTGGTGGCCGGGTGCGATGGCTGCATCGCGTCGCATGCGCAGGCGGCGGCTCGTGCCGGAGCTTCCAGGGAGGAAGCAGCCGAAGCCATTGGCGTCACCTTCCTCATGCATGGCGGACCGGCCACCATTTACGGTGCCCGGGCATACACCGCATTCTGTGAATTCGCCGACGCGGCCCCCGACGCGGCACCAGGGTCGCGTCAGTAAGCCACCCGGAGCACGAAGGCTGCGTACCCAATCGGACAACGTGTTCTGGTTTCATGGACGAAGAGCCACTCCAAGCGAAGGATCTTGCGCGATGACCGCGAACACCGAGCTGCCCGACAGCACGCCGGCGATGCCCCGCATCGGCGATTCCGCACCGGCATTCACCGCGAGCACCACCGAAGGGGTGATCAGCTTTCCCGCCGACTATGCGGGCAAGTGGGTCATCTTCTTCTCGCACCCGGCCGACTTCACCCCGGTGTGCACGTCGGAGTTCATCACGTTCGCCTCGATGCACGAACAGTTCGCCGCCTACAACACTGAGCTCCTGGGCCTCTCGGTCGACGGGCTCTACAGCCACATCGCTTGGCTGCGCCGCATCGAGGAGAAAATCACCTTCCGTGACAGCAAACGGCTGAAGATCACGTTTCCGGTGGTCGCGGACATCTCGATGCAGGTCGCTCGCCAATACGGCATGATCATGCCGGGCGAGGACTCCACCCACGCGGTGCGAGCCGTTTTCGTCGTCGATCCGGACGGCAAGATCCGCGCCATCATCTACTACCCGCTAAGCCTTGGGCGCAACTTCGACGAATTGCTGCGTGTCGTCAAGGCATTGCAGACCGCTGACCGTTTGGGCGTGGCGACCCCTGCCGATTGGCGGCCCGGTGAGCCGGTCATCGTTCCTCCGCCCGGGTCATCCAGTGACGCGCAGAAGCGGATGGACGGCCGGGAAGCCGGGGTCGAGTGCCAAGACTGGTTCTTCTGCACCAAACAGGTCTCTGCCGACGAAGTCGAATCGGCCCTAAAGACCAGATAGCAACAGCTCCGGTCAGTGGCTCCCGCGGTACGTCGGCTTGCGTTTTTCCATAAATGCCCGGATCCCCTCTTGGGCGTCGGGCAATTGACTGGCCGCGGCCATCACCTCGATCGCGTGCGCGTAGGCCTTCGACTGGTCGAGGTCGAGTTGGGTGTACAACGTCTGCTTGCCCAGACCCTTGCTTTCCGCGCTGCCGCGAGTGACCCGCTCGAGCAGGTCGTGCACTGCACTGTCGAGTTGCTTGATCGGCACCACCTTGTTGACCAGGCCCCAATCCAGTGCGGTCACGGCGTCGATCGTATCGCCCGACAGCGCCAGTTCAGCTGCTCGTTTCCGGCCGATATTGCGAGCGATGGCGACCATCGGGGTGTGGCAGAACAAGCCGCCCTTGCCGCCTGGGGCGGCAAAGCTGGCGGTGTCGGCGGCGACCGCGAGGTCGGCGTTGGCGACCAGTTGACAACCCGCCGCGGTGGCCAGACCGTGCACTCGGGCGATCACCGGTTGCGGGATCTGCTGCATGGTGGTCATCAGTTCGGTGCAGACGGTCAGCAGCTGGCGCATGCTGGCATGGTCACTACCCATCATGTCGGCGAAGTCGTGTCCGGCACTGAACACCGGTCCGTTGCCGGCTAGCACCACGCCGCGTGCATCGCTATCGCCCGCGGTTCGGAAGGCGGTGAGGAGTTCGCGGATGTGCTTGAGCGACAGCGCGTTGCGGTGTCGCGGCCGGTTCATCGTGATTGTCGTGAACGCACCACTGTGGGTGACCGTGATGTTCGCGTAGCCCATGTCGTCACGGTACGCTGCGCCGCAGAACGAAACCCGCGGGACAATCGACCTCGGTCTATGCGGCCGCTTGCGCGACTTGAGCTTTTGCGGCGCGCGGCATCAACAGCGCCAACACGGCGGCGACGATGAGCAACGCGGGCACATCGCCGAGGAGGTGGCCGCGCTCGGCCGGATCGGCCACCGCCTGGGCCGCCATGATCACCGCATGGACGACGCTGGAAGCCACGGTGAACCAGATCAAGCTGGCGTGCGCGAGCGGGTTGCGCGCCGCGATGAGCAAGAACACGCCGAGCGTGGCGTAGATGCCTACAATCATCCAGATATAGTGCGACGGCCCCTGGCCCCACGCCCAGCCGGCGGGCCAGACCATGATCAGAGGCGTCAGCCCGAGTACGAAAACCAAACCGATGGTGGTTAGCGCGACGCGCAGCGCTGTCGTCGATTCCGCTGTGTGTCCGTCGTCGGACATCTCGTCACGCTCCTTCGCAACAGCTGTCGTGGCGGAAAGCCTAGCGCGGGTGTGGGCTAGCCGAGCCGTTTCGCCGAGCCGTTCTCGGCCGGCCCCAGCAAAACGTCGGCGTCGAAACAGCTGTGGTCGCCGGTGTGACACGCCGCGGTGACCGGGTCGACCTCGAGCAGCACGGTGTCGCCGTCGCAGTCCAGCCGCACCGAATGCACATGCTGGGTGTGTCCGGACGTTGCGCCCTTGATCCACTGTTCGCCGCGGGACCGGGAAAAGTAGGTGGCTTGCCTGGTCGCCAAAGTCCGGGCCAGCGCGTCGTCGTCCATCCAGGCGACCATCAGCACGGCTCCGCTGCCACACTCCTGAACTACGGCGGCGATCAAGCCGTCGGCGTTGCGTTTGAGGCGCGCCGCAATAGCCGGATCCAGAGTGGTCATCGCACCACGATTCCCGCGGCCGCCATGGCGGCTTTCACGTCGCCGACGGTCAGTTCGCGAAAGTGAAACACACTGGCGGCCAGTACCGCGTCGGCACCGGCGAAAACGGCAGGCGCGAAATGCTGCACCGCGCCGGCTCCTCCGCTCGCGATCACCGGGACACTGACCGCGGCGCGCACCGCACGCAGCATCGGCAGGTCGAAACCAGATTTTGTGCCGTCGGCGTCCATCGAGTTCAGCAGGATCTCCCCTACCCCCAGGTCGGCACCGCGGGCGGCCCACTCGATGGCGTCGATGCCGGTGCCCCGGCGCCCGCCGTGGGTGGTGACCTCCCAACCCGATGCGGTTTGCGGCGACCCGGTCGGCACGATACGGGCATCGACCGACAATACGATGCACTGGGAACCGAACTGCTGCGCCAGCTCGGCCAGCAGCTCGGGCCGCGCGATCGCCGCGGTGTTCACCGACACCTTGTCGGCGCCGGCGCGCAGCAGCACGTCGGCGTCGGCGACGGTGCGCACTCCGCCGCCCACCGTCAGGGGGATGAACACCTGATCGGCGGTGCGGCTTACCACGTCGAGCATGGTGGCTCGTCCCGACGACGAGGCGGTCACGTCGAGAAAAGTCAACTCGTCAGCGCCCTCGGCATCGTAAGCCGCGGCCAGTTCAACCGGATCGCCGGCGTCGCGCAGGTTTTGAAAGTTCACCCCTTTGACCACCCGGCCGCCGTCCACATCCAGGCACGGGATCACCCGGACCGCGACGTCGCTCTGATTCATCTCAATAGTCTCCCGGTTCACCGACCGCGCCCAGGATGTCCAATACCTGGCCGTGCACGCGTGGGGCGGCCGCCAATAGGGACCGTGACCGGGCGGTCCAGTCTGCACCGGTCAGGTCGGTGACCGTGCCGCCGGCAGCCCGAACCAGCGCCGCACCGGCCGCGTGGTCCCAGATATGCCCATCGAAACTTATTGCGGCACCGAGGATACCGTCGGCAACATAAGCCAGGTCGATACCGACGGCTCCGTGCATGCGCTGCCGCGAGGTCACCCGGCTGAGCTGTTCCAGCACCGCGAGCCGGTAGCGGCCCGGGAACTGTCCTCGCCAATCCAGGCTGAAGGTACCGATGCCGACCAGCGCGTTGACCAGGTCGGTCGGCGGCAACGGCGGCCGCGCTACCCCGTTCCGGACCAGCGGGCCGCCGGTCACCGCTGTGTAACGCTGCTCGGTAAACGGTAGCCAGGTCAAACCCGCTACCGGCTCACCGTCACGCAGCAGCCCGAGCAGGATCGCCGCCAGCGGTGACCCGGCCGCGTAGTTGAACGTCCCGTCGATCGGGTCGAGTACCCACACCAGCGGCGCGTCGACCGGCGGGCCACCGAATTCCTCACCGTGCACCTCAATTCCGGTGGCGGCAAGCAGCGCGTCGCTGATCTGACGCTCGATGGCGAGGTCGACCTCGGTAGCGAAATCGTTGCCGCGCTTGCGAACCGCCGAGTCGGCGCGGTGACCGGCGACAAATGGTTTAGCCGCGATGTCGAGAATCGCCGATGCCTCGGCGACCAGAGCATCGAGGTCTGCAGAATCCAACGTCACGGCGATCCTATTTTCGCAACGCAGCCAATGCCTGCGGCAGGGTGAACCGTCCGGCATAAAGTGCCTTGCCCACGATGGCGCCCTCCACCCCGGCGCCGGTGAGTGTCGCGATGGCCCGCAGATCCGCCAGGCTGGACACCCCACCGGAGGCAATCAGCGGCGCGGTGGTACGTGCGGCGACGTCGGTCAGTAGATCCAGGTTCGGGCCACCGAGGGTGCCGTCCTTGGTGACGTCGGTGACCACGAACCGTGCACAGCCTTCGGCGTTAAGACGATCGAGGACCTGCCACAGATCGCCGCCGTCGGTTTCCCAGCCGCGGCCGCGCAACCGGTGTTGGCCGTCGATGATCTGCACATCCAGCCCCACCGCGATTCGGTCGCCGTGCTCGGCGATCACCTGCGCGCACCAGCGCGGGTTTTCCAACGCTGCCGTGCCCAGGTTTACCCGGGCACAACCGGTGGCCAGCGCAGCGTTAAGCGACTGTTGATCACGGATGCCGCCGGACAGCTCGACTCGCACATCGAGTCTGCCGACCACGTCGGCCAACAGGTCGCGGTTGGAACCGCGGCCGAACGCCGCATCCAGATCAACCAGGTGGATCCACTCGGCCCCGTCGCGCTGCCAAGTCAGCGCAGCGTCGACCGCCGAGCCGTACTCGGTTTCACTGCCGGCTCTGCCTTGTACCAGGCGTACCGCGCGGCCGTCGACCACGTCGACCGCCGGCAGCAGGGTCAACACGGCGGTCATAGCGCTGCTACCCAGTTGCGGAGTAGGACCGCTCCGGCGGTGCCACTTTTCTCCGGGTGAAACTGCGTGGCCGACAGCGGGCCGTCTTCGACGGCAGCGAGGAAAGGCACCCCGTGGGTGGCCCACGTCACCAGCGCATCGGGCCCACCGTCCCAGCGTTGCGCGGCGTAGGAGTGCACGAAATAGAACCTGGTGTCGGCAGCCAACCCGCGAAACAGCGTGCTGCCCGGCGCGGCCGCCACCACGTTCCAGCCCATATGCGGGATCACCGGGGCGTCCAACCGGGTGACCTCGCCGGGCCATTGGCCACACCCGGCCGATTGCACTCCGAATTCGACACCGCGGGCGAACAGGATCTGCATGCCCACACACACGCCTAGCACCGGATGCCCGGCCTGCAGCCGTTCGGCGATGATCTTGTCACCGTTGACCTCCCGCAGCCCGATCATGCAGGCCGCGAATGCGCCGACGCCGGGCACCACCAGCCCATCCGCCGCCAGGGCGGCGTCGGCGTCGGCAGTCACCTCGACCCGGGCACCGGCGCGTTGCAGCGCGCGTTGCACCGATCGCAGGTTGCCCGAGCCGTAGTCCAAGACGACGACGTTCGGTCCGGAAACGTGGGTCACAGGCGGCCCTTGGTGGACGGTACCCCCGGCGTACGCGGATCGGGCTCGACCGCCTGGCGCAGCGCGCGGGCCACCGCCTTGAACTGTGCCTCGGTGATGTGGTGCGGGTCGCGTCCGTACAGGACGCGTACATGCAAGGCGATGCACGCGTTGGCTGCCAACGTCTCGAACACGTGCCGGTTCACCACCGTGTGGTAGGGCACCTGGCTTCCGGCGATCGTGGTGTGCCGCAGGTGGTCCGGCTCGCCGGTGTGCACGCAGTAGGCGCGGCCGGACACATCGACGGCGGCATGCGCCAGCGTCTCGTCCATCGGGATGAACGCGTCGCCGAACCGGCGGATGCCGGCCTTGTCGCCCAGCGCCTGAGCGAGCGCCTGCCCGAGCACGATCGCGGTGTCCTCGATGGTGTGGTGTGCCTCGATGTCGACGTCGCCCTCGGCTTGGATCATCAGATCGAAGCTGGCATGGCTGCCTAATGCGGTGAGCATGTGGTCGTAGAACGCCACCCCGGTGTCGACATCGACGACACCGCTGCCGTCGAGGTCGAGTTCGGCGACAATGTCGGATTCTCGGGTCTTGCGTTCCACTCGGGCACGACGGTTGGTGGTCACTGGGCTCCTAAATGCTCGGCCAATTCGGTGCCGGCCAACAATCGGCTGGCTGCTAGCAGCGCGTCGTTTTCCTCGGGCAGTCCGATGGTGGCCCGCAGATATTCGGGGATTCCGACGTCACGGATCAAGATTCCGTTGTCCAGATAGCGCTGCCATGTCGCCGGCGCGTCGGCGAACCTACCGAACAACAAAAAATTCGCGTCACTCGGGATGACCCGGAAACCCATACCGGTCAAAGCTGCCGCGACCCGGCCCCGCTCGGCGACCAGTCGTGCGACGCTAGCCAGCGTGTCATCAGCGTGCCGCAGCGCGGCGCGGGCGGCCGCCTGAGTTATCGAAGACAGGTGATAGGGCAGTCGAACCAGCAGCATGGCTTCGATCACCGCAGGCGTGGCGACCAGGTAGCCGAGCCGTCCCCCGGCGAAGGCGAAAGCCTTGCTCATGGTCCGGGTCACCACGAGTTTGGCCGGATACTGCTCGACCAGAGCGATTGCGCTCGGTTGCTCGGAGAATTCGCCGTACGCTTCGTCGAGAATCAAGATGCCCCCGGTCACCGCGTCCAGCAGCCGGCGCAGCTCGGCTAGCGAGACACTTTGCCCGGATGGATTATTCGGGCTTGCCACAAACACCACGTCGGGTCGTCGGCGGCTGATCACATCCATCGCGGCGCCGACATCGAGGCTGAAGTCGTCAGCGCGGTTGGCTACCAACCATTCGGTTTGAGTACCGCCGGCAATGATCGGATGCATCGAATAAGAGGGGACGAAACCGATAGCGCTGCGGCCGGGCCCGCCGAACGCCTGCAGAAGCTGTTGCAGCACTTCGTTGGAGCCGTTCGCCGCCCAGACGTTGTGTACGCCGACGTCGACACCGGTTTGGGCACGCAGGTAACCAGCCAGCTCGGTGCGCAGCGCCACCGCATCCCGGTCCGGGTAGCGGTGCAGACTCGCCGCGGCATCGTGCACCGATCGAGTCACGTCGTCGATCAGTGCCGCCGTGGGCGGTTGCGGGTTCTCATTGGTGTTCAGCCGCACCGGAACCTCGAGTTGCGGTGCCCCGTAAGGCGATTTGCCGCGCAGGTCGCCCCGCAGCGGCAGATCAGCCAGGGTGACCTTCCGGTTGGTGGTGCTCATCGTTCGAACCGTCGTCGCACCGCTGCGCCGTGGGCCGGCAAGTCTTCGGCTTGAGCCAGCGCGGTCACGTGTCCGGCCACATCTTTCAGCGCCGCCTCGGTGTAGTCGACAACATGAATGCCGCGCAGGAAGGTCTGCACCGACAGACCGCTGGAATACCGCGCTGAGCCGGCGGTCGGCAGTACGTGGTTGGACCCGGCACAGTAGTCGCCGAGGCTGACCGGTGACCACGGTCCGACGAAAATAGCTCCGGCGCTGCGGATGCGCGCGGCTACTGCGGACGCGTCGGCGGTCTGGATTTCCAGGTGTTCGGCAGCATAGGCATCGACGGCGCGGATTCCGGCTTCCAGATCGTCGACCAGCACGATCGCCGACTGACGCCCGGTCAGAGCCGCGGTCACCCGTTGGTGATGCACGGTACCGGCCACCTGGGCGGCCAGTTCGGTGTCGACCGCGTCGGCCAGCGCGGCGCTGGGGGTGACCAGCACACTGGCGGCGAGTTCGTCGTGTTCGGCTTGGCTGATCAGGTCGGCGGCGAGGTGTGCCGGGTCGGCGGTGTCATCGGCCAGGATCGCGATCTCGGTGGGGCCGGCTTCGGCGTCGATGCCGACCTCGGATCGA
>CAZPZQ010000011.1:0-28164 GCA_964590745.1 uncultured Mycobacterium sp.
CGATGTCGCAGTGCCCGATCCTGGCTCCGGAGTGGGACGATCCGACAGGGGTGCCGATTTCGGCGATCCTGTTCGGCGGGCGCCGCAAAACCACCGTGCCGTTGGTGACCCAGGCGCGGGACTGGCAGCACGGGGTTTTCCTCGGTGCCACCCTGAGCAGTGAGCAGACCGCCGCCGCCGAAGGAAAGGTCGGCAAGGTCCGCCGAGACCCGATGGCGATGCTGCCGTTCATCGGCTACAACGCCGGCGAGTACCTGCAGCACTGGATCGACATCGGCAAAAACTCGGATCAGGCCAAGCTGCCGAAGGTGTTCTTCGTCAACTGGTTTCGCCGTGACGAGAAGGGCCGCTTCCTGTGGCCGGGTTTCGGTGAGAACAGCCGGGTGCTCAAGTGGATCGTCGACCGGGTGGAAGGCAAGCAGAGCGGTCGGTCCACCCCGATCGGCACCGTGCCCGAGGCCGCCGACCTGGACTTGTCCGGGCTCGACGTCGCCGCGGGCGACGTGGCACAGGCCTTGACGGTCGACGTCGAGGAGTGGCGTAACGAGCTGCCGCTGATCGAAGAGTGGCTCGAGTTCCTCGGTGCGAAGCTGCCCACCGGTGTGCGCGACGAGTTCGAGGCGCTCAAACAGCGCCTGGGGTAAGTCCGCTACCCGGTGGGTCAGGGTGTTATCTCGGCGATGTCGGCGCCGCCCCTGCCGAACTGGACACCCAACCCGTGCAGCGTGGCCGCGCGGCTGATGTCACTGGGCGACACGATGCCCACCATGACATTGTCGGCGAACACCAATGCGCGGCCGTCGGCGCAGCCTTTCAGGCGGGTCAGCAGCGCCGACAACGGCTCGTCGGGGTGCGCGATCGGAATCTCGTCCGGCGGGCAGGCCAGCTCGTGCAGCCGGGTGGTTGCCCGGCGTTCCGGGGCGAGGGCCCGGATCCGGCTGAAGGTGATCAATCCCTGGAGCCGCCCGCTGGCGTCTAGCAGCGGGAACGCCGAGTGGCGCCGCAATAACGCAACGTCATGCAGAAACTGGGCGACGGTGGCATCGCCGTTCACCGTTTCTGGATCCGCGGTCATGACGTCGCGGACCCGTACCCCGGCCAGTGCCGTACTGGTGCGGGCGTGGTGTTCCTCCGCGCTGGCCATGGTTACCACGAACAGGCCGAGCAGCACCCACCACAGGCCGATGCCTGCCCCGCCGATGGCCTGCAGCACGCCCAGGGCGATCAACAAGAACCCGAAAATTCGGCCGGCCCGGGCGGCCACCACGGTTGCGGTGAGCCGGTCGCCCCGCCAAGCCCAGATGGCCGCGCGCAGGATCCGTCCGCCGTCCAGCGGCGCTGCCGGGATGGTGTTGAACACCGCCAGGACCAGGTTGATCACCGCCAAATAGCTCAACGCCGCCACCACCAGGGCGTCCAACTCCGCCCATTCACTGAGCCGAGCCGCCGCACCGAAGCCGGCCGCGATCAGCAGACTGGTCAGCGGCCCGACTGCGGAGATGCGGAAGTCGGCGCCCGGGGTGGCGGCCTCACCGCGCAGCCGGGCGACACCACCGAGCAACCACAATGTGATGCCCTCCACTTGGATGCCGTTGCGCTGGGCGACGACCGCGTGCGCCAACTCGTGGGCCAGCAGCGACAGCACGAACAACACGACAGCGACCACCGCGACCGACAGGTAGACAATCCACGGGTAGCCGGGAACCACCCGGGGGAAGTACACCGACAACCCGCCGACCAGCAGTACCACGATGGCCAGAACGCTCCAGTGCACGCCGACGTCAACACCGGCGAACCGGCCCAGCTTCACCGTCGATGTCATGGTTTACTCCTTCGTTCTAGGCGCTTGCTAAGTGCCCGCTAAGTGCCCTTGACATTGAGCACTTGACGCAATTCGACGACGACGTCGACGAGGTCGACAGCATCGGCCATGACAACGTCGATGTTTTTGTAGGCATGCGGGATTTCGTCCACCCACGCATCACCGTGCCGGTATTCGACACCTTTCATCGCGGCTGCTAAGTCCTTGGCGGTGAACAGCTTTCGTGCCTGCGTGCGCGAATAGCGGCGGCCGGCGCCGTGCGGCGCCGAGCACAGGCTGTCCGGGTTGCCTTTGCCTTGGACGACGTACGAACGTGCGCCCATCGAGCCGGGGATCAGACCGAACACCCCCTCGTGGGCGTCGATGGCGCCCTTCCGGGTCAGCCAGACTTCCTTGCCGGCGTGGCTTTCTCGGCGAGTGTAGTTGTGATGGGAGAACACCCGCTCTTTTTCGGTATGCCTGGCATCGTCGGGATCAACGCCCATCCAGTAGGCGAATGCCTGCCGGAATCGGTCCATCATCTCGGCGCGGTTCTGGAAGGCAAAGGACTGCGCCCAGGTCAGTTCGCGCAGGTAGGCATCGAATTCGTCGGTGCCTTCTTCCAGGTAGGCCAGGTCACGGTTGGGCAGGCTGATGCGCCGTTTTTCGGCGAGGTTTTGCGCCGTCCTGATGTGCCGTCGGGCGATCTTGTAGCCGACGCCGCGGCTGCCGCTGTGCAGAAAAAGCCAGACCCGGTCTTGGTCGTCGATGCACAGTTCGATGAAGTGATTGCCGCCGCCGAGCGAGCCCAGTTGCAAGCGCCAATTCCGGCTGTGCGCGAGGTCGGCACCTTGGTCGGCGGCCAGTTGTTCGAGCTCGTCGATCCGCTCCGCGGTGAACGGGAAACGGTCGGTGCGGCGGTTGTATCTACCCGGGGACAGCGGGATGCTCGATTCGATCGAGTCTCGAAGCGCACGCAGGTCGCGGTCGCCCAGTTCGGCACGGGTCACCGACGTCAGCACCGCGGTCATGCCGCAACCGATGTCCACACCGACCGCAGCCGGGATCACTGCTCCGATGGTCGGGATTACCGTGCCGACTGCCGAACCCATGCCGTAATGAGCGTCTGGCATCAACGCGACGTGTGGATAGATGAACGGCATGCTGGCCGTTTGTTTGGCCTGCTCGATCGTCTGCTCGTCGATCTCGCTGGCGAAGTTGACTAACTTGTATCCGTCGATGTATTCCATCACTTTCCCTTCGACCGCGGGCTCGGCGCCGTGCCGGCCGGTAGACGAGTCGCCGGCATCGGCTACCTGCGGTAGATCCGGACGACCGTCACCAACGCAGCAGCGCGGCGATGCCGTCGGCCGCTCTGAGGTCGGTGTTGGTGGCTCCCTCGACTGGACTGATCCGGGCGCCGGTCTGAAGCGCCCGTTCCACCAGCCGTTCGGTGAACCGAGGGTCGACGGCGCCGGGTTGCCCGTCGGGACCGACCTCCTGGCCGCCGTACAGCGCTCCGTTCGCGCCGACGGTTCCGACGTATCGAACCTCCGGGTCGTAGACCAGATGCGCGACGCGCCCGATGGTCAACGCCGCAGCCACTTCGGACAACCCCGAGACACCACGGCCCGAGCCGGCGGCGTCGCGCAGTTGGTGCAGCAGTTGCTGCTCTCGTTCAGTGTGTTGTGCACGCGCCCATTCGCTGACGGCTGCCGCCAAGCCGACCTCGTCGAGCCCATTGAGCACCCGGGCGTCGGTGTACACCTTGTCGCGCAGCCCGTCTCCGAATCTCGCGGCGGTCGGCTCGGTCCAGTGCGGGCCGGCGCTGACCAGGATGCGTTCCCAACCGCGGTCGCTGGACAACTGCGCCGCCGCCGCGACGACGTCGTCCAGGAATCGTTCCATCCGGTCCCGTTCGCGAGCCTGGCGTTGTTCGCGCACCGGCGTGTTGAACTGCCCTGCCGGGCCGCCGCCGATCTGGCCGGCCCGCTCGTGCGGCGCCTCGACATAGCCGCGTTCTATCCGGCCCAGCGACCGCGCCGTTCCGACCCGCCACTCCAGCAGCCGAGCGTCGTCGGTCGACACCACGACGACACCGGCCGGTCGGCCTTCGTCGAGCAACTCCAGCAGCGGGTGGATGAAGGGGCCGTCGTCTAACACCAGCCGATTGGCCACCGTCAGAGTGCTCTCCAGCTGCAGTGACCAGTCACCCTCCAAGGCGATGAAGGCCACCCGGCTGCGGCCCGAGCTGGTCGGGTTGGTCAGACCTTCGACCTGGGGCCAAAGCCGCTCGACCGCAGCGGACACGGCCCGCCGGTCAGCTACTCCGGCGTCCTCTGCCAGCCGTTGCTGTAGCTCGCGAAACCGGTTGCGCAGATCGATCGCGGTGCCTTGCCGATTCGGGTCTCGCCTGGGATCGGTGTCTACGTAGACGGACAACACACCGAGCGGGTCGGTCCGCTGAGCCAAATCCAACAGGTCGTCGTTGCCGAGCCGCTGCATTGCGACCACGGTTCGTCACCCCGTCTCTACTTCCTGGATCCTTCCGGCTGCCCGCCAACTTGCCATCGAGCTTACCGACGCCGGTGACGGCGGATGGTGCAGCGAGCGGGCAACCGGACGTCCACGTTGTGTTCCCCGTTCGGCGATGTGCCAACCGCCGGGCTTGGTCGGTCAGTTGGCCGCGACGCCGTGCTCCCGCAGAAAAGCCGCCATCGCGTCGATCATCTGCCGGCCGTTGAGCAACTGCAGACTGTTGTGGTCGGCGCCCGGCACCAGTACGAACTGCTTTGGCTGGCCGGCCGCGTCGTAGAGCCGTCGGCTCAAGTCGGGCGGGACCAGGGTGTCGCGATCGCCGGCGATCACCAGCAGCGGCGCCGCCGACCGTGCGATCCGGCTGATCGACAGATACCGGTCGACTAGCAGTGCCGACACCGGCAACCACGGGTAATGCAGCCTGCCGACATCGGCCAGCGAGGTGAACGGTGAGCGCAGCACCAAGGCAGCTGGCGACCACTCGAGGGCGAGCCGCACCGCGACCGCCGCGCCGAGGGATTCGCCGAAGTAGACCACCCGGTCGGCGTCGACGTCCGGGCGCGCCGCCAGGAATGCCCGCGCCGCTCGGGCGTCTGCGGCCAGGCCCGATTCCGATGGCCTGCCCGGGTTGCCGGCATAGCCGCGATAGTCGAACAACAAGACGGTGAGGCCTAGCCTGGCCAGGGCTGCCGCCAACGGAACCCGCATCGCCCGATCGCCGGCGTTGCCGTTGCAGACCAAAGCCGCCGGTCGGGGTCCCGGGGCGGGCGCGGGCAGCAGCCAACCGTCCAACCGGAAGCCGTCGTCGGTGTCCAGGGCAACGTCCTCGCCGCCGGGCACTACGGTGGCAGCGGCCGGCACCGGGCCGGGCGACGGGAAGTAAATCAACCGCCGCTGCAACGCCGCCAATCGCTCGGTGATCACGGGATGCTCGCCATCTGCTCCGACCACCGTGGCATGACGTGCCGCGCGGCAGCAAGCTCAGACCCCGCCGCGCGCGACCAGTTGCGCGGCGATCACGTTGCGCTGAATCTCGTTGGTGCCCTCGCCGACGATCATCAGCGGGGCGTCGCGGAAATATCGTTCAACATCGTATTCGGTGGAATAGCCGTAGCCGCCGTGGATCCGCACGGCGTTCAGCGCCACCTCCATGGCCACCTCGGAGGCGAACAGCTTGGCCATGCCGGCCTCCATATCGCAGCGCTCGCCGGCGTCGTAACGTTCAGCGGCGTAACGGGTCAACTGGCGGGCCGCGGTGAGCTTGGTGGCCATGTCGGCCAGGTAGTTGCCGACCGCCTGGTGTTTCCAGATCGGCTGGCCGAAACTGTGCCGCTGCTGCGCATAAGCCAGCGCGTCCTGCAGCGCGGCGGTGGCCACACCCAGCGCTCGCGCCGCGACTTGAATCCGACCGATCTCCAGCCCCCGCATCATCTGGGCGAACCCGCGGCCCGGCGTCTCGCCCAGCACCGCGGTGGTCGGCACCCGGCAGCCGTCGAAGCGAAGTTCGCAGCTTTCCACGCCCCGGTAGCCCAGCTTGGGCAGATCACCGGAAACGGTCAGTCCCGCGCACGGATTGTCCACCAGAACCACCGACATCCCGGTGTGCCGCGGTTCAGCCTCCGGGTCGGTCTTGCAGAGCAGCGCGATCAAGCCGGAGCGGCGGGCGTTGGAAATCCAGGTTTTGGTGCCGTTGATCACCAGGCCGCTGGCCCCGTCGGCGACCGAAGACACCGCGGTGGTGGTCATGTTTTGCAGGTCGCTGCCGCCGCCCGGCTCGGTCAGCGCCATGGTGGCCCGCAGTTCGCCGGTCGCCATCGCCGGCAGGTAGCGGCGCTGCTGCTGCTCGGTGCCGAACAGGCCGATCAGCGTGGCGACGTCGGTGTGCCCTCCCATCGCCCCGGCCAGGCTCATCCAGCCCCGGGCCAACTCCTGGGTGACCAGCACGTAACACGGCGTCGACACCGGAGAACCCCCGTACTCGGCGTCGATGGCCAAACCGAAGATGCCGATGCGTTTCATCTGCTCGATCCAGGCCTCCGGGTAGGCGTTGGCGTGCTCCACCTCCCGCACGGTCGGTTTCACCTCCCGGTCGACGAAGGCGCGCACCGTTTCGACGAGCATCGTCTCCTCGTCGGTCAACTCTGCACTCATCGATCACCCTCCGGTTGGATGGTCGGTTTCGGCCTTCGAATTCTGGCAAATCCTCGGCCGCCACCTCCGTGTGCCAGGATTCCTTCCGACATCCTGACGCACCGGAGGAGCGATGACCGGCGGACCATACTTCGACGAACTGCACCGCGGCCAGGTGTTCGACGCTGCACCGTCGATGACGTTGACGCCTGGAATCGCCGCGGTGCACCAGGCGATCCTGGGCGATCGGCTGCGGCTGCCGCTCGATGCCGAGCTGACCCGGGTGGTCACTGGCTCGATGACGCCGCTGGCTCACCCGGCGCTGGTCTGTGATGTGGCCATCGGACAGTCGACGCTGGTCACGCACCACGTCAAGGCCAACCTGTTCTACCGCGGCCTGGCGTTCTTCCGGTTCCCGGTCATCGGCGACACGTTGTTCACCCGCACCGAGGTGGTCGGGCTCAAAGAGAACTCAGCGAAACCGGGCCGTGTCCCCACCGGGCTGGTGGCGCTGCGGGTGACGACGATCGACCAGGTCGATCGGTTGATCCTGGATTTCCACCGGTGCGCGATGCTGCCGCTGCGGGCTGGCGTCGCGGACACCGGCCACCACGATGACCTGTCCGGCCTCGGTGCCGACGACGGCGCGTCGCTGCACGTCCCTGACGGGTGGGACGCCGAGGCGTTCCGGCAGCGGGTGCCCGGGCCGCATTTCGACCCGAGCGTTGCCGGGACAGTACTGCGCAGCACCGCCGACGTCGTGTCCAATGCACCGGAGTTAGCTCGACTCACGCTCAACATCGCTGCGGTACACCATGATTCGCGTACGCATGGCCAGCGGCTGGTGTACGGCGGTCACACCATCGGCCTGGCGCTCGCACAGGCCACCCAACTGCTGCCCAATCTGGTGACGGTGCTGGGCTGGCAGTCCTGCGACCACACCGGTCCGGTGCACGAAGGCGACACGCTCTACAGCGAAGTGCACATCGAGTCCGCCGAACCGACCGCCGACGGCGGCGTACTGGGATTGCGGTCGCTGGTCTACGCGGCCGGCGCAGCCGACGCACCGGACCGGCAGGTGCTGGACTGGCGGTTCACCGCCCTGCAGTTCTGAGGTCTTTTTTGGCCGCGAGGGCGCGCAAATGGACAGCAAAATCACGGTCTCGGTGTACGGATACGCACGCTCGCGGGAAATGGGCGGGGTGGGTGGGTCGAGTGGGCGTTCAGTGTGGCAGATCGCGGAACGGGGTATCGCGGTACGGGTCGGGCTCTTTCGGTAGGCCCAGCACCCGCTCACCGATGATGTTGCGTTGAATCTGGTCAGTGCCGCCGCCGATCGAGGTGAAATACGCGTTCAGGGTCCGAAACGTGACCCCGTCGCCGGCCGGATGATCCGAGCCGCAAAGCATGGCCTCGGCGCCGACGATCTCGGTTTCCACCCGGGCGGTCTCGTGCAGAATCCGCGACATCGCGATCTTGCCCAGCGCGGTCAGGGTGCCGGCTTCGGCCGGGTCGGCGGTGGCTTTGGCGCGCTGCGTGTTCCACCGGTTGACCGTGGCCAGTGCGTCGGCGCGGGCGATCTGTTGCCGGATATCGGCGTCGTCGAGCCGGCCGGTGCTGCGGGCCAGTTCCACCAGGCGGTTCTGCTGCGCCGGCTGCAACCGTCGGCTGCTCTTGGAGGTACGCGCCAGGTCGCCCATCAGTCGACGCTCATAACCCAACGCGACCTGCAGCACCGACCAGCCGCCGCCGGGTTCGCCGATCAGATTCTCCTCGGGAACCCGTGCATTTTCGATGAAGACTTCGTTGAACTCCGATTCGCCGGTGATCTGATGGATCGGCCGGATCTGCACCCCCGACTGGCGCATCGGCATCATGAAAAAACTGATTCCGTTGTGTTTCAGCACACTCCAGTCCGTGCGGGCGACCAGCATGCCGTAGTCGGCGATGCCGGCAAATGACGTCCACACTTTCTGCCCGTTGATCACCCAGCCGGTGTTGTTGCGGTCGCGGTCTGCTCGGGTGCGCAACCCGGCTAGATCCGAACCTGCGCCCGGCTCGCTGTAGAGCAGACACCACATGCTCTCACCACGAATCGACGGCGGAATGAGGCGCCGTTTCTGTTCCTCGGTGCCGACGTCGTGCACGGTGCAGGCGAACAGGTTCGCTCGGTCATGACCGGATCCCGGTGCGCCGGCAGCATGGAATTCGGCTGCCACAAGCCGGGATTGCCGATCGGACAGACCGCGCCCGTACCATTCCGGCTCCCAACTGGGCACCGCCCAGCCGGCATCCACAACAGCCTGCGCAAAATCGGTGCGGTCGGCGCCGGGTGCCCAGTTATCGGCCAGCCAAGCCCGAACCTCTTCGCGCAGTTCATCATCGCTGCGGCTGGTCATCGGTCAGGCTCCAATCTGCTTGAGGTAGCGCTCGCGATGCCAGGACGGCTCGCCGAGCAACTGGGCGTCGCTGCGGGCTCGGCGCAGGTAGAGGTGCGCCGGGTGCTCCCAGGTGAAACCGATGCCGCCGTGCACCTGGATGTTGGTGGCCGCGACGAAGACGTACGCGTCGGAGCAGTACGCCTGGGCCAGCGCCAGATCGGCCAACCGTGTCGGTGACTGTCCGGCGAAAGCCGCAGCCACAAATCGCGCCGCGGATGTCGCCGACTCGGCCTCCAGGAGCATGTCGGCGCACATGTGCTTGACGGCCTGAAAGCTACCGATCGCGCGGCCGAACTGATAGCGGGTCTTGGCGTAGTCACGCGCCATCTCCACCACCCGGCGCGCGCCGCCGGCCTGCTCGCCGAGCAAGGCGACCGCCGCCGAATCCAGCGCCGCGGTGAATGCGTCAGCCCCGCAACCCGGTTTGCCGACGAGTCGGGCGACGGTGTTGACGAACTGCACCCGGCATAGCCGGCGGGTGAGGTCCACAGTGGTCAGTGCGGTCACCGTCAGCCCGGCCGCGTCGGCCTGCACAGCCAGCACCGCCGGCCCGGCGCCGGTATCAGCCAGCAGGTAGATCAGATCGGCCGACTGGGCGTCCAGAACGAATTGCTTGGTGCCGGTGACCCGCCAGGCCGCACCGGCGGGCTCGGCCGACGTGGTGATCCGGGCCGGAAGCCGGGCCGATCCCTGCTCGGCGAAAGCCGTCGTCGCGATCAGTTCGCCGCTCGCGATCCTCGGCAGCACCGCCGCACTCTCGTCTGCATCGCCGATGTTGGCCAGTAGGCTCGGCACCAGCACCGCGGTAGCCAGAAACGGGCTGACCGACAACACCCGACCCGTCTCTTCGGCCACGATGCCCAGCTCGACCGGACCGGCCCCGCCCCCGCCGTACCGCTCCGGGATTACCAGGCCGACCAGTCCCATGGCCGCCAGTTCGTGCCACAGCGCCGAATCGAAGCCGGCGTCGGCGGCCATCAACGCCCGCACTTGAGGCTCGGTGCAGCGCTTGGCCATCAAGTCGGCGACGCTGGCACGTAACGCCCGGTGCTCGTCGGAGTGGTGAAGCTGCACTGGATCAGCCCTTCGGGGTAGACGCCGCACTCAGGCTCGCGCATTGGCTGGTGAAAAACGACCGGGACCCTCCCGTCCTCGGTGCCAACTGGTCGAAGCCGTGGAAAGCACCGGGCACCACCTGCATCTGACATACCACACCGCACCGGCGGAGCTTTTCGGCGTGGGCCGGCGGGCAAACTTGCGCGCCGCGTGCGAGACGCCAACCGGTAATCCCGGTCGCCGCCCGCAGCAGCCCGAGGGTCCGCGGACCGACCGCTACCGCCCGGGGGATGACCCGGGCGATCCGACGCAGCTCAGGATGCAACTCGGTGTCGGCCACCGGACCAGTATCGCGCGGTGGCGGCACGCCACCGCACGTCGATCAGCGCAACCGAGCCTAGGGTGCGCATCCACCGCGGTACCCTCGCACCATGACGGCGCGACCGCAGATCCGGTTGGCTGCGAGGGCCCGGTGGTTGCTGCGGGCCCGTCTCGCCGACTACCTACTGGCGGCCAGCGTCGCCCCGGCTGCACTGCCAGTGGTCGGCAAGCATCTGCGGCCGCTGGGCGGTGCAGCCGCGATCGGCGTGTGGGGTGCTCGCCAGTTGCCGCACTTCCTCACCGCGACGGCACAGTCCTGGCTCACTCCGGGAACCGGTGCGACCAGCCGGCAGCAGCGCGGTCAAACGCGTGCGGTATCCGAAGCCGCGCTACGGGGTGTGGTTCCGACTGCGGATCTGGATATCCAGTGGCCGGCGCCAGAGCGGACGCCGCCGCTGTGGAAGACCCTGCGGTACCGCCGCCACCTGCACCGTTCCTCGGTTCAGTATGGACGCCACCCCGCCCAACTGCTGGACGTGTGGCGCCGCGGCGACCTGCCGGTGCAACCCGCTCCGGTCCTCATCTATGTACCGGGCGGCGCCTGGGTGCATGGCAGCCGCATGCTGCAGGGCTACGCGCTGCTGTCACACCTGGCCGAACGGGGCTGGGTGTGTCTGTCCATCGATTACCGGGTCGCGCCGCACCATCGCTGGCCGCGACATATCAACGATGTGAACACCGCCATCGCCTGGGCGCACGCCAACGTCGACAAATTCGGTGGCGACCGGCATTTCGTTGCGCTGGCCGGAGCATCGGCCGGTGGCCATCTGGCCGCGCTGGCCGGCCTCACCGGCGACGACGGCGCTGACCCGGACTTCGTCGCCGACCTGCCCGTCGGCTCGGACACCTCGGTGGACGCGGTGGTCGGGATCTACGGCCGCTACGACTGGCAGGATCGATCAACTCCGGAACGGGCCCGGTTCGTCGATTTTCTGGAGCGAGCGGTGGTCCGGCGGACGATCCGACGCCATCCCGAGCTGTACCGCCGGGCGTCGCCGATCGCCCGGGTGCACCCCGATGCGCCGCCGTTCCTGGTGATCCACGGCAGCAGGGACAGCGTCATTCCGGTGCAGCAGGCCCGCGGCTTCGTCGACCGGCTCCGTGCGGTGTCGCGGGCGACGGTGTCCTACCTGGAGTTGCCCGGTGCCGGACACGGCTTCGACATGATCGACGGCGCCCGGACCGGCGCGACGGCCACCGCCATCGGATTGTTTCTCAACCAGGTTCACCGCAACAGATCGGTGCTTGGTGCTCAGCGGGCTCAGCGGGTCATTTGAGGCCGTCGGTGGTTCGGTGTGAAACGGTTAAGCGGCTGGGATGCGGTGCTGCTCTACAGCGAAACCCCGAACGTGCACATGCACACCCTCAAAATCGCGGTCATCGAACTCGATGCGGACCGACATGATTTCGACATCCACGCGTTCCGCCAGGTCATCCACAGTCGGCTGTACAAGATGGACCCACTGCGCTACCAACTGGTGGACATCCCGTGGAAGTTTCATCACCCGATGTGGCGGGAAAACTGCGACGTCGACCTGACGTACCACATCCGGCCGTGGTCACTGCCCGCGCCCGGTGGTCGCCGCGAGCTTGACGAGGCGATCGGCGAGATCGCCAGCACGCCGCTGGACCGCGGCCGCCCGCTGTGGGAGATGTATTTCGTCGACGGCCTGGCCGGAAACCGGATCGCGGTGGTGAACAAGATCCACCACGCGCTCGCCGACGGGATCGCTTCGGCGAACCTGATCGCCCGCGGCATGGATCTGCAGTCCGGCCCGCAGCCCGGCCGGGATTCCTATCAGACCGACCCGCCGCCGACCCGACGGCAACTGGTGCGGTCGGCGTTTCGCGATCATCTGCGCCAACTCGCCCGGTTGCCGGCGACCATCGGCTACACCGCTGCCGGTGTCCAGCGGGTGCGCCGCAGCAGCCACAAATTCTCGCCGCGACTGACCAAGCCGTTCACCCCGCCGCCTAGTTTCATCAACCACCTGCTCAGCCCGCAACGGCGGTTCGCGACGGCAACGCTGGCGCTCGCCGATATCAAACAGACCAGCACGCAGCTCGGCGTGACAATCAACGACCTGGTGCTGGCGATATCGGCGGGCGCGCTGCGCGCGCTGCTGCTGCGCTACGACGGCAAGGCCGATCATCCGTTGTTGGCTTCGGTTCCGATGAGCTTCGACTTCTCCTTGGACCGGATCTCCGGCAACCGATTTTCCGGCGTGCTGGTGGCGCTGCCGGTCGACGTCGACGATGTCGGGGAGCGGGTTCGGCAGGTGCAGCAGGCGACCGCGCTGGCCAAGGAGACCCATCAGCTGGTCGGCCCGGAGCTGATCAGCCGGTGGTCGGCGTACGTCCCACCGGCTGTCGGGGAATCGATGTCGAGAAAACTGGCCAGCCGCGAAGTGCAAAACACCATGCTCAACCTCAACGTCTCCAACGTGCCCGGACCCCGCGAGCGCGGCCGGGTGGGCGGCGCACTGGTCACCGAGATTTACTCGGTGGGGCCGTTGACCGCCGGCAGCGGCCTGAACATCACCGTGTGGAGCTATGTCGATCAGCTCAACATCTCGGTGCTCACCGACGACGCAACCGTCGACGACCCGCACGAGGTGACCAGCGCCATGGTCACCGAATTCGCCGAAATACGGCGCTCGGCTGGGCTTTCCGGCAAGCTCACGGTCGTCGAGGCCGCGCTGGCTCAGGCGCGGTAGCGGACCGGTCAGCCCACGATCGGCAACCGCCGCTCGTCGGCCAGGCGGTCCAACGTGGCCTGCATGACCCGACGCACATGCGCGTCGACCGCCGCGATGTCCGGGTCGTCGCCGAATTCCGCGACGACATCGATCGGTTCGAGCACCTGCATGACGATTTTGGTCGGCAGCGGCAGGTTGATCGGCAGCACCGCGGACAGGCCGAACGGGAAGCCGAACGAGATCGGCAAAATCTTGACTCGCAGCAAGGTATCCAGCCGCAACGCCTTGGCCAGCCCGGTGCCGCGGGACAGATACAACTGACTTTCCTGACCGCCGACTGCCACCGCCGGAACCACCGGCACGCCGGCGTTCAGGGCTGCTCGCACGTAGCCGGTGCGCCCGTCGAAGTCGATGGTGCTCGCCGCCGAGGTGGGCCGGTACACGTCGTAGTCGCCGCCCGGGAAGACCACCACCACCCCGCCCGAGCGCAGCGCTTCCTCAGCGTTGGCATGGCTGGCCGGGATGAAGCCGGTTTTGGTGAAGAACTCGGCGGCAGCACCTTTGAACAAGATGTCGTGGCTCAACGTGTAGATCGGGCGGTCATAGCCGAATGTCTCATAGAAACCGGTGGCGAACACCGGGACGTCCATCGGGAACAACCCGCCGGAATGGTTCGACACCACCAGCGCGCCGCCCGGCGGGAAGGACTCCAGGCCGCGTATCTCCGCGCGGTGATAACCCTTGACCAGCGGGCGAATCCAGCCCATCACCCGCTCGGTCAGGCCGGGATCCCATTTGGCGGTTTCGGTCGGTTCAGGCTCAGGCGCAGGCATTTGGCTGCGATGTTACCCAGCCGGGTTTGGTGAAACCGAACCCGCAGCTGCCGATACTGTAGACGGGTGAGCGAACAATCCGAAGTCCTGGTCGAACAACTCGACCGAATCCTGATCGTCACGATCAACCGGCCGGAGGCCAAGAACGCGGTCAACGCCAAGGTCAGTCAGGGGCTCGCTGACGCGATGGACCGGCTGGACGACGATCCCGGCCTCTCGGTGGGAATCCTGACCGGCGCCGGCGGTTCGTTCTGCGCCGGGATGGATCTCAAGGCGTTCGCCCGCGGCGAGAACGTCGTGGTCGCGGGCCGCGGGCTGGGCTTCACCGAGCGGCCGCCGGCCAAGCCGCTGATCGCCGCCGTTGAAGGGTACGCGTTGGCCGGCGGCACCGAACTCGCGCTGGCCACCGACCTGATCGTGGCTGCCCGCAACGCGGTGTTCGGCATCCCGGAGGTCAAGCGGGGGCTGGTGGCCGCCGGTGGCGGACTGCTGCGGCTGCCCCAACGCATCCCGTATGCGATCGCTATGGAGTTGGCGCTGACCGGTGCCAGCTTGCCCGCGGCGCGGGCGTACGAACTGGGTCTGGTCAATGTGCTGGCCGAGCCGGCGACGGTGCGCAACGAAGCGATCATGCTGGCCGAGAAGATCACCGCCAACGGACCGCTGGCGGTGGCCGCGACAAAACGGATCATCACCGAATCGCGCGGCTGGCGTCCGGCCGACATGTTCGCCGAACAGATGAAGATCGCCCTGCCGGTGTTCGGGTCCGATGACGCCAAAGAAGGCGCGATCGCTTTCGCCGAGAAGCGCTCGCCGCGGTGGACCGGTACCTGAGGAGCCCCGCCATCGACCTCGCGGCATATTTCGCCCGGATCGGCTACTCGGGACCGACCGAACCGACGCTGGAGACGTTGGCCGGACTGGTCGGCGCGCACACCCGGTGTATTCCGTTCGAGAATCTCGACCCGCTGATGGGGGTGCCGGTGACCGATCTGAGTCCGGCCGCGTTGACCGACAAGATGGTGCACCGGCGTCGCGGCGGGTACTGCTACGAGCAGAACAACCTGATGCGCTACGTGCTCACCGCGCTCGGATACCAGGTCGACCCGTTGGCCGGCCGGGTGGTGTGGATGACACCGGACGGGCTGGACGGCCCACCGCGTGCCGAGACGCACGAAACGCTGGCGGTGCGCACCCCGGGGATCGAGCAGACGTACCTGGTTGACGTCGGATTCGGCGGCCAGACCCTGACGTCGCCGATCCGATTGACGGCCGGGCCGACCCAGCAGACCCGACACGAGCCGTACCGGCTGCGATCCTACCGCCGCGGCTACGTGCTGGAGGCGCTGCTGCGCAACTGTTGGCAGCCGCTGTACACCTTCACCACCGAACCCCGCCCCCTGGTCGACATGCAGGTCGGAAGTTGGTATGTGTCAACATATCCGACATCGCTATTCGTTGTCGGCTTAAGTGCGGCACTGGTCACCGACGACGCTCGACACAACCTGCGGGGGCGCAACTTGACCGTGCACACCCGCTGCGGGGATACCGATCAGATTCGGTTCGACACCGCCGACCAGGTCCTCGAAACGCTGACCGTCCGGTTCGGTATCGATCTGTCCGGCCTTGGAGATGTCGAGGCCAGGGTGGCTCAGGTGCTCGACAACTGATTCGGCGAACCCGCTCGCCACCGATCGAAAGGTGACCGGTATCCATGGCTGGCAAACCGTCCGGTGACAACGTCGGCACGGCTGTCGATCCGATACTCCCGGCCACCGTCCCGACTGTTCGGATTGGCGCCACCGGTACACCCGCCGTATCCCGGCAGCGGCGGCTTCGGGCGCTGCGGCGGGTGGCGATTACCGGGTGGCTGGGTGTGGTGGTGTTTCGCACCTGGACCACCGGGATCGCCTTCAACCGGGAACTGTTGCTGCTCTACATCTGTGCCGGCTTGGCGGTGGCCAGCATCGGCCGTCAGCGGATGCTGCAGGTGATCATCGACTGGCTACCGTTCGCCGTGGTGCTGGCCGCCTATGACCTCAGCCGAGGCGCGGCGACCATGCTGGGGATGCCGACCCTCTGGCGACCGCAGGTGGACGCCGACCGCTGGTTGTTTTTCGGTGTGCAGCCGACGGTTTGGCTGCAGGAGCACCTGAAGCTGGCCAGCCCGCCGTGGTGGGAAGTCGTCATGAGCACCACCTACATGTCGTTCTTCATTCTCCCGTACGCGGTGGCTGGAGCACTGTGGCTGAACAACCGGGACGACTGGAAGGCCTTCGTTCGACGTTTCGTCGCGTTGTCGTTCGCGGCGCTCGCTGTCTACGCCGTGATGCCTGCTGCCCCGCCCTGGGCGGCCGCCCGGTGCACCGCCAACGATGTCGCCGGCGGCCCGAGCGCCCCACCGTGCATGTTCCGCTCGGCCGCCGGTGTACCGGACGGCGGTCTGCTGGGCGCCATGACGGAGACCAGGTCCGGCGCCCACCCCTTCGTGGAACGGATATCCACCCGGGGTTGGGGGACCTTGCACCTGAATTCGGCCCGATCGCTGATCGACGAAGGGCAGGCCAGTGTGAACCTGGTGGCGGCGATCCCGTCGCTGCACGCCGCTCTGAGCGCGATGATCGCCATCTTCCTGTGGCGGCGGGTGGGCCGACGGTGGCTTCCGCTGCTGATCACGTACCCGCTGATCATGGCGTTCACCCTGGTGTATGCGGCCGAGCACTACGTTGTGGACATCTTGTTGGGTTGGGCGCTGGCCGGGATCGTGTTGCTGGCATTCGGCCGGCTGGAAACCCGACGCAGATACCCGGAAAACACTGAGGCCGCAGCGAGCGCGGAGGATGCTTGGGCTCATGGGCCACTACCGAAGCAATGTGCGAGACCTGGAGTTCAACCTGTTTGAGGCGCTGAGCCTTCAGCAGGCTTTGGCCGACGGCTCATTCGGCGATCTGGACGGGGACTCGGTGCGCGAGATGCTGGTCGAGGCGGCGCGGCTGGCCGCGGGGCCGGTGGCCGAGTCGTTCGCCGACGGCGACCGCAATCCCCCGGTGTTCGATCCGGACAGCCATAGCGTCAGCCTGCCGGAACCGTTCAAGAAGTCGGTACGGGCCTGGCAGCAGGGTGAGTGGTTTCGAGTCGGGCTGACTGACCAGGTGGGCGGGGTGCCGGCACCATCGATGGTGGCCTGGGCGATCAACGAACTCGTCCTCGGCGCCAATCCCGCGGTGTTCATGTTTTTGGCCGGCCCGATCTTCGCCAACATCCTCTATCACCTCGGCAACGAGCAGCAGAAGCACTGGGCCACCCTGGCCATCGACCGCAACTGGGGTGCCACCATGGTGCTCACCGAACCGGACGCCGGTTCCGATGTGGGCGCCGGGCGGACCAAAGCCATTGAGCAAGCTGACGGCAGCTGGCACATCGATGGGGTGAAGCGGTTCATCACCAACGGCGACAGCGACGATCTGTTCGAAAACATCATGCATATGGTGCTGGCCCGACCCGAGGGAGCCGGGCCGGGGACCAAGGGACTCAGCCTGTTTCTGGTGCCGAAGTACCTGCCCGATCCGCACACCGGTGAGCCCGGCGAACGCAACGGCGTGTTCGTCACCGGGTTGGAACACAAAATGGGTCTCAAGGTCTCCACCACCACTGAACTGACGTTCGGCCAGCACCGGGTACCGGCGAAGGGCTGGCTGGTCGGCGACCAGCGCAACGGCATCGCGCAGATGTTCAAGATCATGGAATATGCCCGAATGATGGTGGGTACCAAAGCGATAGCCACCCTGTCGACCGGCTACCTGAACGCGCTCGACTATGCCAAGACCCGGGTTCAGGGCGCCGACCTGACGCAGATGACCGACAAAACCGCGCCGCGGGTCACCATCATCCACCACCCGGATGTGCGTCGCGCGTTGATGATGCAGAAGGTTTATGCCGAGGGAATGCGGGCGTTGTACCTCTACACCGCGGCACACCAGAACCCGGGGGTCGCGGCGGTGGTGTCCGGCGCCGACCCAGAACTGGCCGAGCGGGTCAACGATCTGCTGCTGCCCGTGGTGAAGGGGGTGGGCTCCGAGCGCGCGTATCAATACCTGACCGAGTCGTTGCAAACCCTGGGCGGCTCCGGTTACCTGCAGGACTACCCGATCGAGCAGTACGTGCGCGACGCCAAGATCGACAGCCTGTACGAAGGCACTACCGCTATTCAGGCCCAGGACTTCTTCTTCCGCAAAATCGCCCGCGATCGGGGTGTGGCGCTGCAGCACCTGCTCACCCAGATTCAAGGATTTCTGGACCACGCTGAGGCTCGCGCCGAGTTGGCTGATTCCCGGGCCCGGTTGGCCACCGCCGTCGACGACGTGCGGTCGATGGTGACCACCATGACCGGGTACCTGCTCGGGTCGCAGGAGAACGCGCGTGAACTCTACCGGGTCGGCTTGCAGTCGGTGCCGTTTCTTCTTGCTTTCGGCGATGTGGTTATCGGCTGGTTGCTGCTGCAGCACGCCGAGATCGCCCTGAACGCACTGGACCAGCAGCCGACAGATGAGGATCGCCATTTCTATCGTGGAAAGATCGCCGCAGCAACATTTTTCGCCAAAAACGTACTGCCGAGGCTGAACGCTGAGCGGAGGATCGCCGAAAACGTCGATCTTGCCGCAATGGAGCTGCGTGAAGACGGGCTCTGACGGCACCGGGATGAGCAGGTGGTTGCTGCCGCCCGGGTCGGCGTTCAAAAATCTGCGTGCGACATTGGGGATCCGCACTGATGCACGGGTACTGACTCGGATCAGCTTCCTGGGCGCTGCGGAGCGTATCGGCCTGCTGGAGAAGCTACGATCGCCGATCACCGTCGAAGCCTTAGCGACTGGGCTCGAGGTCAGCGATTCCGGGTTGCTCAAGGCGCTGCTCGACGTCGGTGCTGCGGTCGGCGAATTGCGCAAACGAGATGGTCGATACTCACTCAAGGGCCACCGGGCCCGCGCCCTGGCAGCGGGTGGCGGTGATGCGCTACGTGCACTCACCGTCGAACTGACCGACTACCACGGCGAGGTGTTTCGCGACCTTCCGGCATTGCTTTTCGGCCAGGAACGCGGCCGCTACCTCGATGAATACGATGAGGTGATCGCTCGATCATCGCTGATTCTGCAGCCGTTCATCGCGCGCTTCGTCCGGCGCGTCGTCAAAGAACGGCACGTCGACAGGCTGCTTGAGATCGGCTGTGGCACCGGAGCTTATGTGCGTTCCGCGGCCGAAGCCGGTCCGCGACTGCGCGCGGTCGCTATCGACGTGTCCGCGCGGGCATGTGCCCTGGCAGCAGCCAATTTCGATGCTTGGGGCATGGCCGATCGGTGCACGGCCCTGCACGCCGATATCCGACAGCCCAATATCCCCGCCTTGGACGGTTCGTTCGACCTGATCACCTTGCACAACAACGTGTACTACTTTTCCGCAACGGAGCGTCGCAGCCTGTTTGCGGATCTTCGAGGGCGTCTGGCAACCGATGGCAGGCTCGTGTTGACCTCGTTCTTTACCGGGAAAACGACCACCGCTGCGGAGTTTGACCTGGTGTTGCGTTCAACCGCCGGCTGCTGGCCGCTGCCGGAACGCGCCGAATTATCCGACGCACTCGACAGTGCCGGCTACCGCGCCATTACTTTTCATCGGCTGCTTGCCACCGACCCACTTTTCGGGGTTCTCGCCGAAGTCTGATGAGACAAGCTGCCCGGTTAGTCCGTTCTGGAGAGGATTTCGCGCAAGGTCGGCAGAACGCGCTGATCTTTCGGCCGGTTGGCAGCTTGTTTCGAGCCGATGACGTCGCTGAGCGAGGCGATGTCGACTGTAACGCCGTAAAGTTGCGCCGTGGTGGCGGTCGCGGCGTAGGTCCGGGTAGCCTCGCGAGGTCACCGGCATCAGTTGTGACATTCCAGATGTGCGCTGACGCCAATGCGTTGTGCGAATCCGGGCGTTCGGTGCACATAATGCGTCCGACAGCCGTAGCAGGTTCGATCGACTCGCTGCGGAGGTGTTCCGCCCAGGCGCCACTCAATCGTCGACGGTGTATCCCATCGGCAGCAGCACACTCTTCAACTGGCAGAAGTGTTCGACGCCTTCCGGCCCGTTCTCCCGGCCGATCCCGGAGTTCTTATACCCGCCGAACGGCGAGCCCGGGTCGAAGGCGTACCAGTTGATGCCGTAGGTGCCGGTGCGAATCTTCTTCGAGATCTCGATACCGTGCGGAACGTCGGTGGTCCACACGCTGCCGGCCAAGCCGTACACCGAGTCGTTGGCGATGCGGATCGCGTCGTCCTCGGTGTCATAGGGGATGATGCACAGCACCGGCCCGAAGATCTCCTCCTGGGCGATGGTCATCTTGTTGTCCACGTCGGCGAACACGGTGGGCTGGACGAAGTAGCCGCCGTCCAGACCGTCCGGCCGCCCGCCGCCGCACACCAGCCGGGCGCCCTCCTGCACGCCTTTCTTGATGTAGCCTTCCACCCGGGCGCGCTGCTTCTCACTGATCAGCGGACCTATTTGAGCGGCTGGGTCAGACGGCAAGCCGACCGGCAGTGCCTGCACGAAAGTGCTGACCGCGTCCACGATTTCGTCGTATCGCGACCGCGGTGCCAGGATCCGGGTCTGGTTCACACAACCTTGTCCGGCATTCATCACGCCGGAAAACACCAGCATCGGAACCGCCGCAGCCAAATCGACATCGTCACAAATGATGGCCGCCGACTTGCCGCCTAATTCCAGGGTGCACGGCTTGAGCCGATCGGCGGCCCGCCGACCCACCTCCCTGCCCACCGCGGAGCTGCCGGTGAAGGTGAGCATATCCAGATCCGGGTTGTCCACCAGCGCTTTGCCGGTCTCCACACCGCCGGGCACCACCGAGAGCACACCCTCGGGCAAACCAGCCTCGGCCAACACCTCGGCGAGCGCGTTTGCGGTCAGCGGAGTCTCGGCGGCCGGCTTGAGCACTACCGTGCAGCCGGCCAACAGCGCCGGGCCCAGTTTGTTGACCGCCAAGAACAGCGGGACGTTCCAGGCCACGATCGCGCCGACCACCCCGATCGGCTCACGCGAGACGATGGTCTGGCCCAGCGTGCCGGTGCGGGTTTCGGTCCAGCTGACCTTGTCCGCGGCACCGGCGAAGAAGTTCAGTGCCCCCATCGAGCCCATCCAGTGCATGGTTTCGATGATGGTGGGCGGAGCGCCGGTCTCCGCGGCGAGCAGACTGGTGAACAGTTCCTTGCGGTCCTCCATCAGCTTCACCGCCTTGGCCAGGACGGCCGCGCGCTGGGCGGGCGGAATCGACGGCCAGGGTCCCTCGTCGAACGCCCTGCGGGCCGCTGCGACCGCAGCATCAACATCGGCAGCCGCTGCCATCGGCACCCGGCCCACGTAGTCGCCGGTGGCCGGCGAGTACACCTCGATGATCTGGTCGGTCGACGGCGCGGTCCACCTGCCGCCGATGAACAGCTTGTCGTACTCAGTCTTGTGCGTCAGGGTGGTCATAGCGCCACCCTACCCAGCGTCGAACAAAACGAGAACCTGTTTCAGTCGAGTGGGTCGATCCGCTGATTACGGCCGGAGCACCAGTACCAGGTTGCTGACCGTGAACTCGCGCAGTCCCGGTACCGACGTCATCCACCAAGCCCATCTGGGGTGGTAGCGCGGGAAGGCGGCGACCAGCGCGCCGGTCGCCGCGGCCCAGTCCAGTCCATCGGCCGCCGATACCGCAAACAGCGACGACCCGTAGTTATTCTTCGCCGGCCGACCGTGCTTGCGGGCGTAGCGTGCGGCGGCGCGAGCGCCGCCGAGGTAGTGGGTCAAGCCCATCTCGTGCCCGCCGAACGGACCCAGCCACACCGTGTACGCCAGCACCGCGAGACCGCCCGGTTTGGTCACCCGCAACATCTCGCTGCCGAGTTGCCAGGGCCGCGGCACGTGTTCGGCGACGTTGGACGACAGGCAGATGTCGACGCTCTCGTCGGCGAACGGCAGCGCCAGGCCCGATGCCCGCACAAAGCGGCCCGGCGGTGGCCGACCCGGGGCATCGGTGCGGTCGGTGTGCATTTCGGTCGGATCCGGTTCGACACCGAGGTAGTGCATTCCGGCCTGGGCAAATGCGGCCGCGAAATATCCGGGCCCGCCGCCGACGTCGAGCACCGTACGGCCGCGCGGTGACTCGCTGTGGGTTGCTCGCCACAGGTCGGCGACCATCGCCGTTGTGTCGGTGGCCAACTCACCATAGAACCGGGTCGGGTCGCGCCGCTCGAAGCGGAACTGCCACAGCAGTCGCAGCGCGCGGGACAGCGTCGCTCGGTGAGCGAAGAGACCGGTAGCAGCCACCGGGATCAGCCTACGACCATGCACTCGGCGAACGTGGTCGCCCAGCCGGGTTTAGGCTGTAGCCCGATGTCTGTCGCACGACCTGAGCCCACGGGCCAACAGCACCGGGGTGTGCGTGCGGTTCTGCTGCTGTGCTGGCGCGACACCGGGCATCCGCAGGGCGGCGGCAGTGAAACGTATCTGCAGCGGATCGGCGGTGAGTTGGCCGCGGCCGGAGTGCGGGTCATCCTGCGGACCGCACGCTATGCCGGGGCGGCCCGGCGCGAAGTCGTCGACGGCGTGCAGATCAGCCGGGCCGGCGGCCGGTACTCGGTCTATCTGTGGGCGCTGGCGGCGATGGCAGGCGCTCGCATCGGCATCGGCCCGCTGCGCCGGGCGCGGCCCGATGCGGTGATCGACACTCAGAACGGGCTGCCGTTTATGGCCCGGCTGCTCTACGGCCGCCGGGTGGCGGTGCTGGTGCACCACTGCCATCGAGAGCAGTGGCCGGTGGCCGGGCCGGTGCTGAGCCGGATCGGCTGGTATGTGGAGTCGAGGTTGTCGCCGGTATTGCACCGACGCAACCAGTACGTGACGGTATCGCTGCCCTCGACGCGTGACCTGGCCGACCTGGGTGTGGAAACTAGACGAATCGCGGTGGTGCGCAACGGCTTAGATGATGCGCCTGCGCAGACACTGTCCGGGCCACGGGCGCCGTCACCGCGGGTGGTGGTGCTGTCGCGACTGGTGCCGCACAAGCGGATCGAGGATGCGCTGGACGCGGTCGCCGCTCTGCGAGGCCGGGTTCCCGGCTTGCATCTCGATATCGTCGGCGACGGTTGGTGGCGTCAACGGCTGGTCGACCACGCCGCCGGTCTGGGAATCACCGACGCCGTGACCTTCCATGGACATGTCGACGAGGTGACCAAACACCAACTGGTGCAACGAGCGTGGGTGCACCTGCTGCCATCCCGCAAAGAAGGCTGGGGGTTGGCGGTCATCGAGGCCGGTCAACACGGTGTGCCCAGCATCGGTTATCGCTGTTCGGGTGGGCTGTGCGACTCGATCGTCGACGCGGTGACCGGGGTGCTGGTCGACGACCACGGCGAACTGGTGGACCGCCTGGAGCAACTTCTTGGCGATCCGGTGCTGCGTGATCAGCTCGGCGGCAAGGCGCAGGCCCGCAGTACCGAGTTCTCCTGGCGACAGAGCGCCGAGGCGATGCGCGCTGTGCTGGAGTCGGTGCGGGCCGGCGAGTACGTCAGCGGCGTGGTGTGACGCGAAGTCGTTTCGCCGCGGCTGTAGTCATGGTGCGTTGCACTCGAACTTTCGCGCCGTAGCTACCGTCGCGGTGGGTGAGCGCGACGCCAGGCGGCCACCGTCAGGCTGGTGGCGCCGGCTACCAGCAACGCCGCCCACGCCAGGTGGGCGATCACCGCGGCCTGCCGTCGGCCAGCCGAGGCGCCCGGTGTGTTGCCGCCCGCCCGATACAGCGTCAGATCGTCGTCGCGATAGGCCACCGGCAGCCGATCCAGGCTGTGCATGGCCGCGCCCATCTCGCCTGCACTGCCTGATTCGACTGTCACCCAGCCCACCCCGGCTTCAGTCAGCGCCGCGGGATCGGCACCGGCTAACAGCAGTTCTTGCACCTTGCGAGCCCGCGCTCCCTCGCCCGGAACGGTCTGCCCGGAAACGATCAGGTCGCCGGTGACCAGGACCTCCGGGCGTACCCACCGCGGCAGTGGATCGAGCACCGGGACCGAGCCGGTCCAGGAGAAGCGACGCATGCTGCCCGCTGGCAACACCGCGACCGTGCGCGGGTCGGCGTCGATCGCGGCCGCCACAGCCGGCCATCCGCGCGGGTAATGCACCGGCCGCAGCTGTCCGCCCACCCCCCAGACCAGGTCGGGCACCGCGACCAGCAGCGCGATACAGCAGACCAGCGCCGCCGCCGCCGCCGGCAGCCGGCGCCGCAAGACCACCACCGCGCCAGCACCGGCGAGCGCGTATCCGGGCATCGCCAGCGCCACCCACTTGTGGCCGTCGCGCAGCACTCCCAGACCGGATACGGTGTCGATCGCCGCGGTCAGCGCCGCTAACCCGGGCGGGGTGCTCAGCGCCGCTGCAACCAGCACCGACCCGGCGGCCAGCACCAGCAGCGGCACAGCGGCCGGTCGGAGCGCGAGCGCCGGAAGTCCGGTCACCATGACACCGGCCAGCAACACCACCGACAGCAGCGCGAAAAGCGTGGTCCGCGATGCCGGCACCGCCTCGGCGTTCCAGATCCCGCCCAAACCGGCCAGGCTGGCCAGGGTGCCCAGTCCGGGTTCGGCACGGGCCGCGAACGCGGCTATCCCAGAGGCCGCCGGCGGTCCCGGCGGCGACGGGCCCAACGCCAACGCGGTCAACCAGGGCAGTGCCGCGCAAACCGCCACACCGAGCGCGGTGACCATGCACCGCCGGCGCGGCCACCCGGACCCGGGCGCCAGTGTGCCGGCCAGCGCGACTATCCCGGCCAGAATCAATCCGCTCGGGGTCAGACCGGCCAACGCTGTCCAGAACACCAAAGCCGATGTCGCCAACCAGGCGGGCCGGTGGGCACCGCGCAGTGTCAGCATCGCGGTCGCCACCCAGGGCAGGCAGCCGTACCCGACCAGCAAGCTCCATTGCCCTTGCAGCAGTCGTTCTGCCACATACGGATTCCAGATCGCGACGGTGACTGCGACGAGCTGTCCGGGCCAGCCGGCCTGCGGCAGCACCGCGGCCACCAAGCGTGCGGCGCCCCACCCAGCCAGCCACAGGCCCGCTAGCAGCAACGCTTTCACCACAAGGCCGCCGTCGATGAGATGCGACGCGCACGCCACCGCGAAGTCCTGGGGCACCGCACGCGGTGCCGGCTCGCCCAACCCGAGTGCGGCATCGGACAATTGGGACCGTGGCGTGGACACCGCGTCGCGCACCAGCAGATAACCGGGCCGCAGCAGCGGAGCCAGAATCAGCAGGGCCAGCGCAAGCGCATACGCCGGCCCGGCGCAGGTACGGGCCAGTGCGGACCGAGGTTTAATCAGGCGAGCCCGGCGCGGAGCGGCCGGCCTCGCCGGCATCGGATGGGCCGGTATCGGGTGGCGGCGGATCACCGCGCGGGTGTGGATACTGGGCGGGCAGTTTCTCAGTGGCCGCCTCGGCTCCGGGCACGGGTTCGGGCCTCGCACTTTTTCGGCTGAAGCCACCGAAGAAACCGTGCTCGGCGGTGTCCAAGCCGGGGTCGATCAGGGCCGACTCGGCCGGCAAGCTGAACCAGCCGATCAGCGCGCCGCCGACCAGGGTGATCAGACCGGCCGCAGTGAATGTGATCGGCAGGATGCGCGACCACAGCGCCACCCGGTCTCGCTCATTACGAGCCGAGTTGACCTGCGCCTCCACGGTTTCCTCCGTGCTGGTGACCGTATAGTCGGCCAGCGCCATTTCCGGGCGCAGCGGGTCGCGGGCGAAGTAGTGGTTGGCGTGCAGTTTCGCCTTGACGATGGTGCCGGACACCGGATCCACCCAGAAGGTGCGTTGCGCGGCGTAGTAGCGGGTCATGGTGATCTGCTCGCCGGGATCGCCCTCCAGGTTCCACATCGCCGCGGGCGCGGTGATCTCGCCGTCCTCGTCGTGGCCGTACAGCGACGGGTATTTGATCGGATCGGCCAGATTGCCGTCGGCGTTGTAACCGACGTTCTGGCTGAACCGGTAGGTGGTCAACCCGTTGACGTCATCTTCGCCCTCGTAGTTGGCGTCGAAGGCCTGCTGTGCGATCGGGTCGAAATACTGGTACGACATCTTCTTGGTATAGAACGGAAACCGATAGGACAGGCCCTCGTGCGTCAACGCGATATTCGTTGGCGGACTGTCGTCGTCGAAGGCGCGCGGTTTCTGGACGGCTCCGCCGGGGTGGGTGTCATCCGAGACGGCCATAGCGTTGGTGCGGTTGAGGGTAACGGTGTCGACGATGGCCAACAGCAAGCCGGAGTCTTTCTGCTTGTCGACGCGCCGAACCGAGGTACCGGCCTGCAACGTGACGACGTCAGCGTTGGCCGGCGACTCCACGGCGAGTTGCTGTTGGGATACCAGCGGGACATCTTGGTCGATGACGGCATGCTCACCCGACAGCGAATCCGGGTCGAGCGCAGTACCGCTGCCGTCACTGACCAGGGTGGTGTCGATATCTAACGGAATCTTGGCGACCTTGCCGGCCGTATAGGTGGCCAGCAGCAGCGCGGCGACCAGCAGGCCGGCGCCGAGGCCCATGACCGCGCATGCCGCGATACGCATCATGACCACTCGGTTCACCCGCCGTGTCCTCCCTTTGGGCGTATCGAAACCTGTTTGACCCTAACAGCAGAAATTAAGGCCTTGAGCCCGTATCCGGCGGCGCTTCCGGTGTTAAACGGGTGTCGGGCGTCGTGCTCGATGGTGGTACCGGCAGACTATCCCCATGGGCCGCACCGACGAGCAGCAGGTGGGCGGCACCCGCGGCTTTCTGCCCGCTGTCGAGGGCATGCGCGCCTGCGCAGCGGTCGGTGTCGTGATTACCCACGTCGCGTTCCAGACCGGCCATTCGACCGGTGCTACCGGTCGGCTGTTCGGCCGGTTCGACATGGCCGTCGCGGTGTTCTTCGCATTGAGCGGGTTCCTGCTGTGGCGCGGTCACGCCGCGGCCGCCCGAGGTCTGCGCAAAGCACCGTCGATCAGGCATTATTCGCGGTCTCGGGTGGTTCGGATCATGCCGGCCTATCTGGTGTCGGTAGTCGTCATCCTGGCGTTGCTACCCGGCGCCGAGGGCACCAGTCTGACCGTGTGGCTGGCTAATTTGACCCTGACTCAGATTTACGTACCGCTGACGTTGACGCCCGGCCTGACCCAGATGTGGAGCCTGGCGGTGGAGGTCAGCTTCTACATCGCGCTGCCGGTGTTGGCGGTTTCGGCGCGGCGGCTTCCGGTGCGTGCCCGGGCGGCGGTGATCATAGCGGTGGCGTTGCTCAGTTTGGCGTGGGGCTTTATCCCGATCCATCCGCCGGACGGGGTGAATCCACTGAACTGGGCTCCGGCCTATGGCTGCTGGTTCGGTGCGGGCATGTTGCTGGCCGAATGGATATACAGCCCGATCACCTGGGTGCATCGACTGGCCCGCCGACGAGTATTGATGGCGCTGATCGCGTTGGTCGCCTTCCTGGTGGCTGCCTCTCCGCTGGCCGGTCCGGAAGGATTGACCCCGGCTACCCTCGACCAGTTCATCGTTCGGACCGCGATGGGTGGGGTGCTGGCCTGGGCGCTGCTGGCACCGCTGGTGTTGGACCGCGCCGACACCTCACATCGCATCCTGGCCAGCGACCCGATGGTGACGCTGGGTCGGTGGTCCTACGGGGTCTTCATCTGGCACCTGGCGGCGCTGGACATGGTTTTCCCGGTGATCGGACGGTTCGCGTTCACCGGAGACATGGCGGTGGTGCTGACGCTGACACTGGTCTTCACCATCGCCATTTCGGCCGTCAGCTATGCGCTGGTGGAGTCGCCGTGTCGAGAGGCCTTGCGGGCCTGGGAATCTCGGCAGTCCCGCGCCATCGCGATACCTGCCCAGGTCGAGTGGTTGGCGTCCGCTGCACCGCCGGACGGCGGGCTGCGCGATGAGCCCGAGCCGGTCGCGGCGCGATGACGACCGCGCCGGCAACGGCAGCCGGGCAGCGCGTCAGTAGCCGCCCGTCGATTCGAAGATCTTGCGCGGATTGTCGACGAGCATGGTGCGCAACTGCTCGTCGGTGACCCCGCGCTGCTGCAACGCGGGAATCACGTCGCGGTGGATGTGCAGGTAGTGCCAGTTCGGCGCGGCCACCGGCAACAGTTCCTCGGGCAGCGCGTCGAAATAACACATGGCGTCGTGCGACAACACCATCTTGTCGGCGTGGCCGCGT
>CAZPZQ010000012.1:0-27407 GCA_964590745.1 uncultured Mycobacterium sp.
CACGGGGTGGTGGTCCACACCAATAGATAGGCGCCGCCGAGTTCACCGCCGTCGACCCGGAAACCCACAGTGATGGCCGGATCCTGACGGCTCTGGTAGATGTCGTCATCCATCCGTAACTCATGGTTGGACAGTGGGGTTTCGTCGCGCCAGCAGTACGGCAGCACCCGATGGCCCTGGTAGGCCAGTCCCTTGTCCCACAGCTCCTTGAACGCCCAGATCACCGACTCCATGAAGGTCAAATCGAGCGTCTTGTAGTCGTGCTCGAAGTCCACCCAGCGGGCTTGCCGGGTCACGTAGGCCTGCCACTCGTCGGTGTAGCGCAGCACCGATGCCCGGCAGGCGTCGTTGAACGCCGCAATGCCCATGGCGTCGATCTGGGACTTGTCGGTGATGCCGTGTTGGCGTTCCACCTCGAGTTCGGCCGGCAGACCGTGGGTGTCCCAGCCGAACCGGCGCTCCACCTGATAGCCGCGCATAGTGCGGTAGCGCGGCACGATGTCCTTGACGTAGCCGGTCAGCAGGTGGCCGTAGTGCGGCAGCCCGTTAGCGAACGGTGGCCCGTCATAGAACACGTACTCCGGTGCGCCGTCGCGGCGGGCGATGCTGGCCCGAAAGGTGTCGTCGGCAGCCCAGTAGCGCAGCGTCTCGGCTTCCATCGCCGGGAAGTCGGGGGCGCCCCCGGTCGGCTGCGGATAGCCGTTGCGGGTCACTGTGTGCTTGGTCATCCTCGGGGTCTCCCTCATGCCACCAGGCCGGGGACGACGACGCGCTGCCGCGCGAACGCCGCGGTACCACCCCGCTTGCCGCGCCCTGAACGCTCAGCGCGCGGCCGCTTCATCTCGGCTGTGACGGGCCGACCCGTCCGGTTCTACTGAGCCGGCCCACGCACGGACCGGGCTGTTCTTCCGAAGGCTCCCCGGTGATAGCCGGATCGATGCCGTTGGGAGCGATTGTAGAACCCGCGCCTCAGTCCGGTCGTCCCCGGGGATGAGACGCCCTAAACTCCGGCTATGGCGTTCAGCGCGTTGGCCGCCCGCGACGTGGTTCTGCCGTTGGTGGAAGCGGCGTACACGGTGATGAATGGCGGCAAGCCGGCGTTGCCGCCGGGGTTCACCCAGACTGACCTCATCGAAGCCGACGCCGCGCATCTGGCCGGGATGACCGATCCGCATCCGGCGGAGGCGATGATGAAGGACACCAACATTTTCGGCTTGATGGGACACAACACCGCCAGCCGCACCGCATTCGTGTCGTTCCGCGGTAGCTCGGATCTGTCGGATTGGTTAGCGGACTTCGATTTCATCCCGTCCCCCTACCTGCCGGTGACCGGATTCGGACACGTGCACGCCGGGTTTCAAGAGGTCTATCAGTGCGTCCGCGACAATATCGCCGCCAACCTGGCCACCGCGACCGCCGGCTGTGACCAGATCCTGGTCACCGGGCACAGCCTCGGGGCGGCACTGGCGGTGATCGCGGCACCGGATATCGCCCGGGCGATGCCGCCGAACACCATAGAGCCGAGACTCACCACGTTCGGGGGGCCACGCGTCGGCCTCCCGGACTTCGCCGCCGCATTCAACGCCGCCATCGAATGCTGTTTTCGGGCGGTGAATTTTCTTGACATCGTTCCGCTGGTGCCGCCGGCGCCATACGTGCACGTCGGCGCGCAGATCGCGGTGGATAGCGGCGGACCGATCGACATCGGTTGGCGGCACAGCCTGGCTGCCTACCACGCCGGACTATCCGCACTGATTGCCGCCCAGGAATGACCCGCCAACCTGGCGTCGCTAGACGTCGGCCAGGTCGGCCAGCGCGTCGAGGCGCTGCACCGTGTCAACGAACTCGGTCACCATATCGAGCACCACCGCCCGAGCCGGGCGCACCTTATCCAGCGATCCGACCACCTGGCCGACGAAGTAGGTCGCCAGTTCGCGGGCTCCGCTTTCCGGCTGGTTCGCGGCCTGGCTGATCCGCCGCTGGGGATCGGCGACCAGGGCGGTTTGCAGCGGCATACCCAGCGGCGCCGGTGCGTCGGGCCGCTCCCACTCGTCGGTCCAGGCGGTGCGCAGCATGCGGGCCGGCTTTCCGGTGAGTGACTTCGACCGCACGGTGTCCGACGACGCCGCGGCCAGGAATTTATCCTTCACCGCAGGTGTGGTTTCAGCTTCCTCGGTAGTCAGCCACACCGATCCGCACCACACACCGTCGGCGCCCAGCGCCAACGCCGCCGCCATTTGGCGACCGCTGGCGATCCCGCCGGCAGCCAAAACCGGAACGTCGCCTACCGCATCGACGATCTCGGGCACCAGCACCATCGTGGCCACCTCGCCGGTATGGCCGCCGGCTTCGGTGCCCTGGGCGACGATCAGGTCAACCCCCGCAGCGACATGCCGCACCGCATGCCCGGTGGTGCCCGCCAGTGCGGCCACCACGACGCCGTTGTCATGGGCTCGGGTGACCAGATCCGCGGGTGGCGGGCCGAGCGCGCTGGCAATCAGCCGGATGTTGTGGGCGAACGCGACGTCGAGCAGCGGCTGGTATCCCCTGGGCGACACATTGAGCCCGGGGCCGGGCGGCCGCGCGACGCCGCCAACTGGGGACCCGATGCCGTAACGGCGCAGCAGGTCATCGACGAAAACGCGGTGCTCCTCCGGTAAGAGCGCGTGAACCTGCGTGCTGTCGATCCCGCCGGACTCGGCGCCGACATACTTGGGCGGCAGCAGCAGATCGACCCCGTACGGCTTGCCGCCGATGCGGTCTTCGATCCAGGTCAACTCGGTTTCCAGCCGCTGCGGACTGTGTGCCACCGCGCCCAGCACGCCGAAGCCGCCGGCGTTGGTCACCGCGGCGACCACATCGCGGCAATGGCTGAACGCGCAGATCGGGAATTCCACGCCGAGTAACTCGGCGACCCTGGTTCGCATCGCCCGACGCTAGCGCCGTGGGGCTACGGCGTCAATCGAATGCCTTGAGCGCCAAGGCGTTGAGCCCCTGTGGAACACCACAAAACACGCGAGCGTTATGAAAAACCGGACACACCAGAACTCGGACGCTAATCTACGTTTGCGACAAATCTGTGGTGCCGGAGGTCTTTGCTGGATGAGGTGAAAGTGATTCGGGTGAGGCACGTTAGACGTCGGTCCATGTCCGTGGCTCTGCTGGCGATCAGCGCTTTGTCCGCTCCGGCACTGGTCGGGACGATAAACGCGGGCACGCCGAGCAAAACCGTCACCCAACCAGCGCTACTGAGTGACACCGCGTTGATCATGGGCGGCACCGGCATGCCGGATCCCACTCCGGAGATGATCGACCTGGTCAATGACATATACATCCGGCCCTACTTTCCCGGCTATGCGCCGGTCGGCCTGCACACCCCCGAGGAGGCATGGCCGCTGTTTGGGACGATGACCGGCGAGCAGTCGGTAGCCGCGGGCGTACGGGATCTGCATACCGCGATCACGGACACCTACGCCGGCGACAACCTGCTGATCTTCGGCGTCTCGCAAAGTGCCTTGATCGCCGGGCTTGAGATGCGCGATCTCATCGCTCATCCCCCCGCCGATCTGGCTACCTTGCATTTCGCCCTGCTCGGTGGCCCCGACAATCCCATGGGCGGCATCTTTCTGCGCCTCAACGGCCTGAGCATTCCGGGGATGAACTTCTCGGACTATCCCCCGACGATCACCGACGCCTTTCCGACCGCCATCTACGCCGGCGAATACGACGGGGTCTCGGACTTCCCGCGCTACCCGTTCAATATCTGGGCGCTACTCAATGCGATCGCCGGGTTGCAGACGGTGCACCTGGGCTATGCCGACCTCACCGCCGAGCAAGTCGCCTCAGCCGTGCACCTCGGGCATACCGGGCTCACCGACTTCTACATGATCCCCACCCCGATCCTGCCGCTGCTGCAACCGCTCTACGAAAGCAGCGACGTTGGGAAGATGCTGGTCGACTACATCCAGCCACAATTGAAAGTCCTGGTGGACCTCGGCTACGGCAACCTGCAACACGGCTTGGTCCCCGACCCGGGCGGCTTGGACGGGGCCGGGCTGATCGGCTTCATCCCCAAAATGGATCCACTGGCTGTGCTGGCAGCTCTTCAGTTGGCGCAGATCGAGGGGACCGTGAGCTTGGCCAATGACTTGCTAGGCCATAACGGGTTGCCGGCACTGCCCGACTTCGTGACGGACATTCTGAAGTCCGCCTCCGGATACGACGCCACCGTCGCGCTGGACCAAGCCATGCTCTCGGGGTTGACACAGCTGTCGAAGCTGCCCGACCTGGCGCAGCTCAACCCGGACACCCTCTTCGACGGCTTGCCGCTGATCGACGGCACGCAATTCATCGACGAAGTCAACCGGCAAATCAGCGACATGCTGTGGTGGCTTCCGAGCTGGCTGCTGAGCTAGATCAGCAGCGCACGTCGACACCAATCCGGGCGTGGTCCGGACGCCGCGATCAACCGGCCTTCTCGCACACCCAGCCGTCCGGCATGACACCAGCTTTCAGGAAATCAGCCAATTCCGCGGACTTCTCCGGGTCGAGGCCGGTATCCGCAGCCGGGTAGATGACCGGTTCCTCGACCTTGTTGTGCGCCGCAAGCTGGGTTACCAACTGCTGGCAGGTCTCGCGCATCTTGTCGTGATCCGACCCATCGGCGACCATGTCAGCCAGCGCGTCCATGGTGCGCCAAATCTCACCGTGCCCGCGGACCATCCCGAAGATCGACATCATCAGCGCGCCCTGACGGATCGGCGGAAACAAGATCTGCTCCTCCAGGTAGATATGTCGACGCAAGAAGTTCAGCGTCGCCAGCAGTCCGTCGGCATCGACGATGCCGGCATCCAGCTTTTCCAGAAAAGCCTCGAGTCCAGCGTCTACTTTCTGATGTTCACCCTCCAGGGCCACCGATAGCGTGTCATCCGGCATGGTGACCTCCGATCGGTTCAGGCGAGTTGAGCATCGACGCTGATCTTCGCGCCGGCGAACAGCCGCGAAACCGGGCACAGTGCAGCGGCGGCGTCCACCACCTTGGCGAAGTCGTCCGCGCTCAGCCCGGGCACCTCGGCACGCACCGTCAGGTTCGACGTGGTGATGGTCGGGACCCCGTCAACTTCGTCCAGTGTGACCGTCGATGCGACGTTGAGCCGCTGCGGTGGCGTGTTGTTCTCACCCAGCTTCAGTGACAACGCCATCGCGAAACACGACGAGTGAGCCGCTGCAGCCAGTTCCTCCGGACTGGTCTTGCCGCCCGGCTGCTCGGTGCGAGCAGCCCAAGTGACCTCCAACCCATCCAGCGCTCCGCTGCTGCCCTGTCCCAGCTTGCCCGCCCCAGACGCAAGCGCGCCTTCCCAAGTGGTCTGCGTGGTTCGCTCCGCGATTGCCATCCTCGTTGACTCCTCTGTCCTCATGCCGTGCGGCCAGGTTGATGCGGGGCCGGAACCGCCAGGCCATTTTTACAACTGAACTTGTTTAAACCTAGTGCATCGCCCTGCCCGCTGACTAGAGCAGTGCCTCGCCAGACAGCAGCGGGCCGCCAGTGCCTTATCGGCGGGTGTGCTGCTCGGGCGCCCGCGCGTCCACGGACAGGGCGGGAAACTCGGTGGTCATCAGGTCCTGAAAGGCGCGGTCGGGTGAAACGGATCGTTGGATATGACGCAGTGGCCGGGCTGGAACGTTGATGGGCCACCAGAACCACCGACCCAGCAGTACCGCAACCGACGGCATCATGAACGCGCGCACGACCAACGTGTCGAAGAGCAAGCCGAGCCCGATAGTGGTGCCGACCTGGCCTACCACCAGCAGATCGCTGACCAACATGGAGGCCATCGTGAAAGCGAACACCAGTCCGGCGGCGGTCACGACTCGGCCGGTGCCGCCCATGGCGCGGATAATCCCGGTCTTCAGGCCGGCACTCATTTCCTCCTTGAACCGCGCCACCAGGAGCAGGTTGTAGTCCGATCCCACTGCCAGCAGAATGATGATGGACATCACCAACACGAGCCAGTGCAAGTTGAAGCCAAGAATATGCTGCCAAAGCAGCACGGCCAATCCGAACGATGTTCCCAGTGAAGCGACGACGGTCGATACGATAACCACTGCCGCGATAAAACTGCGGGTAATGATCAGCATAATGATGAAAATTATGCAAAGCGATGCGGTGCCCGCGATCAGGAGATCATAATTCGATCCCTCACGCAGATCTTTGAAGATCGCCGCGGTACCTGACACATAGATCTTCGCGTTCGCCAGCGGTGTTCCCTTGAGGGATTCTTCCGCGGCTTTCTGTATTGCATCGATTCTCGCAATAGCTTCGACGGTGGCCGGGTCGCCACGGTGGGTGATAATGAAGCGTGCCGCCGTGCCATCGGGCGATATGAACAGCTTCATGACCCGCTGGAAGTCCGGGTTGTTGAACACTTCGCGGGGCAGATAGAACGAGTCATCGTTCTTCGCGGCGTCGAAATCCTGGCCCATGGCCGCAGCGTCGCCACCGAGTTCTTCGAGCTGGCCGATAATGCCGGCCATGGTGCTGTACATCGTCAGCATCATGGTCCGCACGCTCTTCATGGTGGCGATCTGGGGCGGCAGTAACTTCAACAGTTGCGGCATGATCGTGTCCAGATTGTCCAGGCCGGGTCCGAGTTCATCTAATTTCTCGGTAACCTGGTCGACGCCGTCCATCGCATCATAAGCAGACCGTATCGCCCAACACACCGGGATGTTATAGCAGTGTGGCTCTGAATAATAATAATTACGGAGCGGCCTTGCCGTATCGTCGAAAGTCGCGATGTTATCCCGCATCTCGCGGGTGATCTCTATCGTCTCGTGAGTAACACCGATCACGTCATGGGTGTTGTCGGCCAGTTGCTGCATGAGTCCGTACGCGCGCTCCATCGTGGCAATAGCGTCGGTGAGTTCGTCGGCTTGCTGGCGCATGTCGGCGATCCGGTCCTTGACAAACTCCAGGTTCTGCATCTGCCCGGCGTTCTGCATGCTGAGCAGGAAGGGTATAGAGGTGTGCTCCAGGGGCGTACCCTCGGGCCGGGTGACTCCTTGCGCCAAGGCAACGCCTTCGACATTGAAGATGGCCTTGGCTAGTTTGTTCAACACCAGAAAGTCCGCCGAATTGCGCATGTCGTGTCCGGACTCGACCATGAGGATTTCCGGCATCATCCGGGCTTGCGGGAAGTGCCGCTCGGCGGCCGCCATCCCCACGTTGGCCGGGGTAGTGCTCGGCATGTAGAACCGGTCCTGGTAGCTCACTCGGTACCCGGGCAGCGCCAGCAGCCCGATCAGAGCGATCACGCAGGTTGCCGCGAAGATGGGCGCGGGCCAGCGGGCGACCGCCGCGCCGACCCGCCGCCAGGCGCGGATCGACACCGCGCGTTTGGGTTCCAGCAAGCCGAAGCGGCTGGCGATGGTGAGCGCCGCGGGTACCAGCGTTAGGGCCACCGCGACCGCCGCGAGCATGCCCACCGCGCAGGGCACGCCGATCGTCTGGAAAGCCGGTAAACGAGTGAAACTAAGGCAGTAGGTCGCTCCGGCGATGGTCAACCCGGAAGCCAGAATCACATGTGCGACTCCCCGGTATGTGGTGTAGTACGCGGTCTCCCGATCCTCACCGGCCTGACGAGCCTCGTGATAGCGGCCCATGAAGAATATTCCGTAATCCGTTCCGGCCGCGATCGCGAGAGTGATCAGGATGTTGATGGCGAAGGTAGACAGCCCGATGGCGCCGTGATAGCCGAGAAAGGCCACGATCCCGCGAACCACCGCTAGTTCCATCCCGACCATGGCCAGCAGGAAAATTGTGGTGATGATCGACCGGTAGACGAGAAACAACATGATGGTGATGACCGCGACGGCGGCCACCGTTATTTTTGCTACCGTTCTTTCACCGCTGTGGTTGGAGTCCGCCACGAGTGCCGCCGGACCCGTGACGTAGACCTTGACGCCAGCGGGCGCCGGCGTTCGTTCGACGATGTCCCGAACCGCGTCCACGGATTCGGTTGCCAGCACCTCGCCTGGGCTCCCAGCCAAATTCAGTTGGACGTATGCGGCCATACCATCGGCGCTCTGCACCGCCGCCGCGGTCAGCGGGTCTCCCCAGAAGTCCTGGATGTGCTGCACGTGGTTTTGGTCGGCACGCAACTGACTGATCAAGTCGCCGTAGTAACGATGAGCCTCATCGCCGAGGGGTTCGTCGCCCTCCAGGACGATCATCGCTACGCTGTCGCCGCTCGATTCCTGGAATACCTCGCCGATGCGTGTCATCGCTTTTATCGACGGCGCATCTTTGATGCTCATCGACACGGCACGCTCTTTCGCGACGTGTTCCAGCGACGGTACGGCGAAGTTGAGCAGAAGGGTGATTGCCAGCCAGGCAAGCGCAATGGGCACGGCGAACCGGCGAACCGTCCTCGCGATGAACGGCCGTGTCCGGTTCCGGTGCTGCGTACTCATAGAGCCGGTCCCGGGCCATGCGTCTGGGTGTTCACTTGGCCTGCGACTTTCTCGGATTTGACCTTACCGTCCGGCATGGTCCGACGGGCGGCGCTGCGGCCCACCCGCGACACTGACAATCCTCATCTCTTCGCTCGTGGCGACCTGCCACGGTCAACGCTACGTGGGCGGCCCCCCGGTTGATCGTACGACCGGCATTGAAGAGTAAACCACGCCTTGACGGTTATGTATCGGCTTCGTCTCAGCCGGTGCTGCACGTTCGACACCGAATGCCGAGTAGCCGAGCCCTAGGCCCGTCCTAGAGGACTTGGTCCCTATGCTTCGCCGGCCCATCATGGAATACTTCCGCTGCCGACACAGAGAGAGGACGATATGCTCACGGTAACGGACGAGCCGACGCGCCTGCCGCCGGGACCGCGAATGCCGAAGACCATCCAGGGCATCGTGTTCTTGACCGCACTGTGCGAGGTGATTCCGGCCCTAGGTCGCCGTTACGGCAGCACATTCACCATCAACTTGCCGATCTTCGGCAAGACAGTGGTGATCAGCGATCCGACTCTGGTCAAAGCGGTATTCGCGTCAAGTAATGAACTGGTCGAGCGCCCGACCAACCTCGGCGGAGTGTTCGGCCCGGGGTCGACCTTCAGCCTCAACGGCGAGGAGCATTTGGCCCGGCGCAGAGTGGTGCTCCCGGTGTTTCACGGCAGCCGAGTCGGAACGTACGAACACATCATCGAGGAAGAGGTCAGACGCGAGACCGCGAACTGGCCGGAGGGTCGCGAGTTCGAGACGCTCGAACCGATGACCCGGCTGACCCTCAACTCGATTCTGCGTACCATGTTCGGTGACGAACCAGCGGCGCTGGACGAACTCCGGCAAGTGATCCCGCCCTTGGTGACCATCGGTTCCTTCCTGCACCAGCTACCGACGGTGGTCAGGCGTGACTTCGGTCGGTGGAGCCCGGGCGGCAAAGTGCTGCGCTATCGGCGGCGATTCGACGAAGTCATGGACGCACTGATCGCCAAGGCGCGAATTGACCCCACATTTGAGGAACGCGACGACGTGCTCGCATCGCTACTGCGGGTCCGTGACGACAACGGTGAGCCGATCCCGGACCGCTACGTCGCCGACGAGCTGCTGACTTTTGTATCCGCCGGCCATGAGACAACCGCGAATCAATTGGCGTGGATCGTCGAACGGCTACGCCGGCACCCGCAGGTATTACGGCGGCTGGTTGACGAGGTGGACGCCGGCGGATCCGAATTGCTGCAGGCAACCATCTATGAGACGCAACGCACTCGGCCCAGTATCGAGGCTTCGCTACGCCGGGTGAAACAGCGGATTCGTCTCGGCGATTGGGTGCTGCCAGCGGGCACCAACATCACCGTCAACTTCCAGCTGGCCCACGAGTCCGAAGACAACTTCGCCGACGCGGCCACGTTCAACCCGGACCGGTTCCTCGATGCCGGCCCGAAACCATTCCGGTGGATGCCGTTTGGTGGTGGTGTGCACCGCTGCCCGGGGGCAGCATTCGCGAACATGGAGATGAACGCCGTCCTGCGCACACTGCTACGCGAATTCACGTTCGAGCCAACCAATGCGCGCGGCGAACGACGCCGCTACCGCGGCGTGGCCATTGCGCCGTCCCGGGGGGCGCGCGCAGTGGTCTACCGACGGCCGGGGGCAGCCTCGTCGGACCGCAGCTCGGTGACCGCCGCCGACCACGCCGGCTGACCCGGCGTTCCGGCTGGCATACTTCCCGGCATGCCCATCACTGGTACGAACCACATCTACGATGCCGGTGTCAGGTTGTTCAAGGGCTTCATGAGCAACTACTGGTACCCCTTTCTGACCCGCCGGCTCGACAGCGAGGACCTGGTTTTCCTCAACTACGGCTACGAGGAAGACCCACCGATGGGCTTGTCGCTGGCGGAAGCCGACGAACCGGACCGGTACTGCATCCAGCTCTACCACCGGGTGGCGACTCAGGTCGATCTGGACGGCAAACGGGTGTTGGAAATCAGTTGCGGTCACGGTGGCGGCGCTTCGTATCTCATGCGAGCCCTGCGCCCGGCCTCTTACATCGGACTGGATTTCAACCCGGACGGCATCGCCTTCTGCCGGAAACGCTATGACCTGCCCGGGCTGGAGTTCGTCCATGGCGATGCCGAACACCTACCCTTCGACGGCGACTCTTTCGATGCGGTGATCAATGTCGAAGCCTCACACGCCTACCCCAACCTGGCGCGGTTTCTCGACGAAGTGGCGCGCGTACTGCGCCCGGCCGGACACTTCCTCTACGCCGACTTCCGTGGCTACAAGGAATTCCCCGGCTGGGACGCGACTCTGGACAACGCCCCGTTTCGGCAGGTTTCGCAGCACGTCATCAATGCGGAGGTGGTGCGGGCGCTGGAGAAAAACGCGCAGCATCGGCTGGAGCTGATCAGCCGTCAAATGCCGGCGATCGCGCGTCCGTTCGGGCGTCGGTTCGCCGGCGTCCCGGGCACCGGACTGTACCGCGACATCCAAAACGGCAAGATCGAATACCGGGTCTACTGCTTCACCAAGGATTAGCCGACACCTTGCCGTCGGCAATCGGGTTCACCGCATCGCGTAGTCGGTCAACGGAAATCGATCCTGTTCGTTGACTGCGTCGCGCACCGACGTAGGCCGAAAAAGCGGTGCTTCGCCAGTGTGGTAGTTGAACCAATACGACCGCGAGTTCGCACAACTGCCCAGGTGGAACACCGAGTCATCGAGCAGCTTGGTCATCCGCTCGAAGAAGCGGGCGTTGGCGTCTTCGGTGACTTCGAAGGTCTCGGCGCCGCGACGTTGCAGTTCACCGAACAGCCGGTTGATATGGCGCATCTGGCATTCCACCGTGTTGAACCACGACAACCCCACCCACGCGAACGGGCCGGCGAGATTCAAAAAATTCGGGAACGACGGCATCGAGATGCCTTGATACGCCTGGAACCGGGTTTCTCGCCACCATTTTCCGAGGTTGCGGTCGTCTCGGCCGATGACTTCGATCGCCGGCAGGTTGGCATCCCACACATCGAACCCGGTCGCCAGCACTAGGGTGTCGGCGAGCCGTTTGGTGCCGTCGCAGGCCACAATGCCGTCAGGTTCGATCCGGTCGATGCCGCTGGTTTCCAAATGCACATGCGGTTTGGCGAACGCCGGGTAATAGGAATTGGAGATGGATGGCCGCTTGCAGCCGAAGTCGAAGTCCGGTCCGAGTTTCTGGGAAAGCTCGCGGTTGCGCACCAAGACGATGCGATGCAGCTTCGACGCATACGACACCGCCTTGTTGACCGGCTTGAAGCGCCGGTACTTCCACATCGTGATGACCATCATGAATTCCAAGGTGATGTCGGTGTACCAGCGCAGGATGCGTTGGGTCAGCGGCCACCTGGCGAAAACCCGCTGCACTGCGGGCGGGAACCGGGGATCGACCTTGGGGAAGACCCAGATCGGCGTGCGCTGGTAGACGGCCAACTCGGAGGCTTCCTTGGCCAGTTCGGGGATGACCTGAATACCGGTGGAGCCGGTGCCGATGACCGCTACCCGACGACCGGCAGCCGAGTAGTCGTCATCCCAGGCCGCGGTGTGAATGATGCGACCAGCGAAGCTGTCGATGCCGGGGATATCCGGGATCTTCGCTTGGGAGAGGAAGCCGGTCGCCACGATCAGGAACCGGGTCCGCAGTGTTTCACCGCCGGTCAGAGCGACTTGCCAGACTCGGGCGTCGTCATCCCACCGCGCACCTTCGACACAGGTATTGAACCGCATGTGGCGGCGCACGTCGTACTTGTCCGCCACATGCTCGGCGTAACGCTTCAGTTCCGCACCTGGGGCATACATCCGGGACCAGTACGGATTCGGCTCGAACCAGTAGGAGAAGGTCGGCGACGGCTGATCGACGGATAGACCCGGATAATGGTTGACGTGCCACGTTCCGCCCAAGTCGTCTTCCCGGTCGACGATCAGGATGTCGTCGTAGCCCAGACGTTTGAGCTGGATCGCCGCGCCCATGCCACCAAAACCCGCCCCAACGATGATGGCGTCGTGCTGCTGGGTGCCCATAAGCACTAAACGCTACCTCGCGCGGGCGACCGGCCGCCAGAAGACCGGCGCCACCCAGACGCCCCCGTCCCGCGTTCGCAGCTATGCCATACTTCCAGGATGGTTCGCAGCCCCATTCGATCTGAGACGCTGGACAAAGTCGGCGTAGGCCTGGTCTATCGGATCGGATCCACGCCGATCTATAAGAGACTCTTCCGGCACTGGTACCCGATGATGACCCGCCGACTCGGACAACAAGACGACGTCGTCTTCCTGAACTGGGGCTACGAGGAGGACCCGCCGCTGGGCCTGCCGCTTGACGAGGCCGATGAGCCCAACCGGTACTCCATTCAGCTGTACCACCAGACTGCAGCCCAGGTTGACCTCACCGGCAAAAAGGTGTTGGAGGTCAGTTGCGGCCATGGCGGCGGGGCGTCGTACCTGGTGCGGACGTTGAAGCCGGCTTCCTACACCGGGTTGGACTTCAACGCCGCCGGCATCGAATTCTGCCGGGAGCGGCACGATCTTCCCGGGCTCGATTTCGTCCACGGCGACGCCGAGCATCTGCCCTTTCCCGACGAGTCGTTCGATGCGGTGGTCAACGTCGAAGCCTCGCACATCTATCCGCACTTTGAACGCTTCCTCGGCGAAGTCAGGCGGGTGCTTCGGCCCGGCGGACATTTCCTCTACGCCGACTTCCGTAACCGCGGCGGCTTCGGAGCCTGGGAGAACGCCCTGGCCGAATCCGGCATGCGGACCGTCTCGCACCGAGTCATCAATGAGCAGGTGCTGCGCGGCCTGAAGAACAACTCGCCGCGATCCAACGACTTGATCAACCGCCGGTTGCCGGCGTTCCTGCGCCGGTTCGGCCGCGAATTCGCAGTGGTCGACGGTTCCTGGTTCTACAACGATCTGGAGCGTGGCGAAATCGATTACCGCACATACTGTCTGACCAAGGATTGAGGCCTGTGGCCAGCAAAAGCCGCTTGGCTGCCAAACCGTTCTTCAATCGTCTGATAACGAGCCCATTGGCCTTCCGGCTGTTGTTCACCTCGTTCGCAACGAAGCGGTTCGCCTCCCAGACTCACCTGTTGGGCGGAGACGACTGGCTGTTCTTCAATTACGGCTATGAGGAAGATCCGCCGATGGCGCTGCCGCTGTCGGACTCCGACGAGCCACACCGCTTCTTCATCCAGCTCTATCACCGGACGGCTGCTCAGGCAGATCTCAGTGGCAAGCGGGTGCTGGAAGTCAGTTGCGGTCACGGCGGTGGCGCCTCCTACCTCACCCGCACTTTCAAGCCGACCACCTACACCGGGCTGGACCTGAACCCGGCCGGCATCGAGTTCGCGAGAAAACGGCACAACCTGCCGGGGTTAAACTTCGTGCACGGCAACGCCGAGGACATGCCCTTCCCCGACCAGTCTTTCGATGTCGTGCTCAATGTCGAAGCGTCCCACCTGTATCCGCACTTTCCCCGTTTCCTCACCGAAGTGGACCGAGTGCTCCAGCCGGGCGGGCACCTTTTGTACGCCGATTTCCGCCGCCGCCGCGAAGTCGCCGAGTGGGAGTCGGCGCTCGCTGACTGCCAGTTGCGGTTGCTGTCGTCGGCGGCGATCGACGCGGAGGTGCTGCGCGGCAACGAGCAGAATTCGTCCCGGAAGCACGACCTGATCAGTCGTCATGGATCGGCTATCCCGCGGGGTTTGACCCGCTACGCCAGCGACATGACCGACTGGGCATTCAACGGCGCCCTGCGCAGCGGAGAATTCACCTACCGGCTGCACTGCTTCGCGAAGGATTGACGGCTGCCACATGCCGCAGAAGCCCTTTGACCGGCTGGTTCTGAGTGACTTTCGGCCCTGTTACCTGACCGCCGTCGGTGGGCTACGGTACTACCGTAATCTCTGCTGGGCCTGCGAATCTTCACGAGGAGTCTGCTCCACATGACACTTGCGCACAGGCTCCGGTTCCGTGCCAGCCTGCTCAGGATCGGTCTCAGCGGCGTGAGTGGGGTTGCTCGCGACCGGGCGTCCGCGTACACCCTGCGGTTGACCGGCCGAGAAACTGCCCCGGTCACCGACTTCGACCCCTTCTCAGCAGAGGCGATGCGCGACCCTTATCCGGGATATCGCACGCTACTGACCGGGCCCGACGTGCCGAACGTGTGGTACAACCGCAAGCGCGGAATCTGGATCATCGCCGGCTATGACGACGTATGGCAGGCGCTGCGCGACGACGACGCACTGTCGTCAGCGCAAAGCCAGGCCCGGTTCCGCGTCCATCTGCCCACGATGAACTCCACTGACCCGCCCGAACACACCCGGCTGCGCAAGTTCGTCTCCCGGGCTTTCACCCCACGAGCGATGACGTCCTGGCAGGCGGCGATCAACGAGGTCGCCGACAAACTTGTCGAGGACATGCTGGCCCGGGGCCGAGCCGACGTGGTGACCGATCTGGCCAAACCACTGCCGAACCGATTGATCGCAACGATGCTGGGCATACCGCGGGAAGACCACGCACGGTTTCTGGCCTGGTCCGACGCGGCAGTCGAGGGTGCATTCACACCGTTGAGCCTGCACGGGCTTCTGCTCAGCCTCCGCTCCGGCCAGGCCACCATGGCCATGCACCGCAAACTCGACCCGCTGATCAGTCAACGTCGCCGCCAGCCCGGTGACGACCTGATCTCGATGATGGCCGGCTCGGAAGGCGACGATGCGCTGTCGGATGCCGAGGTCTTCTGGAGTGCGTCCATGTTGGTCGGTGCGGGCAGCGAGACGACGACGAACCTGTTGTCGGGGCTGTTCTTGACACTGGCACAACAGCCCGAGGTGTATGGCCGGCTGCGGGAGAACCCCGAGCTGATTCCGGCCGCGATCGACGAGCAGCTGCGGTTGGTCTCACCCGTGCAGGGCTTCTATCGGACCGCCACCCGCGACTACCCGGTCGGTGTGAACACCATCCCGGCAGGCGCGCGGGTGCTGCTGCTGTTCGCCGCGGCCAACCGCGATCCACGGCACTACGATGACCCGGATAGATTCGATCTGGATCGTAAATCGTCAGATCACCTCGCGTTCGGCGGCGGCGTGCACTACTGTCTCGGTACGCATCTGAGCCGCATGGAGGTCAGCCGGGTGCTCACCCAACTGCTTCCCCGGGTCGATGCCATCCATCTCGACGGCGATTACCACTATCTGGCCAACCCGACGATGCGCGGGCTGGCGCGGCTGCCAGTCAAGTTCAGCCTCACCAACTGATCCGCGGTTGCTCCTACAGCCCGCGTTCGCCGAGCCAGGCGTGGATTCGTTCGGCCACAGCGGCCCACCCGGGTTCGAGCATCATGTTGTGGCCCATGCCGGAGAAGAATTCAGCTTCGGTGCGGTACGCGCGGGCGGTCGCCAGTACTTCTCGCCGGGTGTGCGCGCCGTCGTCGTCGGCTCCGAGCACCAGCAGCGGTGTCGTCACCCGTCTCGGCCGGGGTAGCCGCAGCACAAGGCAGTCGATGCCGATGCGCGAACTGTCCTCCTGCAGTCGGGCCGCGTACTTCAGCACGTCGGCCTCGGGCGTGTGTGGCGAGAAGAACCGTTCCCGGGCCAGCTGCGGGGTGCTGATATAGGGCAGCGCCCTGCCGGTGACGGCCATTTTGGTGAAGTGCCACGGGTGATTTCGTATCCAGCGCAGAGCCGAGCCCAGGTTTCCCTGCGGCGGCATGGACGTCAACAGGACGGCCGCGGGAGCGTGGTGCGATTCCAGATACTTCTGCACGACCAGACCGCCCATGGAATGACCGATGATCACCGGCGCGGTCGGCAGGCTGCCGGCAACTTCGCGGACATCGGCGATGTAGTCGCCGACCGAACATGCGCGCAGCGGTTTGTCCGTCGAACTGTCGCCGTGGCCCCGGAAGCTCACCGCCAGTGCGCGATAACCTTTATCGGCGAAAAACCCGAGGAAATGCTCGTCCCAACACCATGCCGCATGCCAGGCACCGTGGACGAAGAGCAGCGGGGCCGGGTGGGATTCACTGACGTCTCCCTTGTCGATCACCTCGAGCACAACCCGCTGTTTCGTGCGCCCTGGCACCGCCGGCCTCCTGGTCTGAGTTGTCAGTGCAGCCAGCGCAACATATCACGCGGGTGCACCGATGCCTCCGGCGCGGTTCGGCCGGTGGCGCCGACTCGTTAGGCTGGCAGCCGCCTCACCCGGATATCCCGGTGCGGGGATGTCGTTGCAGAGGAGCCGCAACTCGATGGAAACCCAGCCGATCGCCTTGGTCACCGGCGCGACGAGTGGTATCGGTGAGGCAACCGCTTACCGATTGCACGACCGGGGCTATCGGGTCTTCGCCGTCGGCCGCAATCCCGATCCGTTGGCGACGCTGCGGTCGCGGGGGCTGCAATCCCGCGCGCTGGATGTCACCGACGAGGTGGCGACTGCGCGGCTGGTAGCCGAGATCCACGCCGAGCACGGTGGCGTGGATGTATTGGTCAACAGCGCCGGATATCCGTTACCGCGTCCCCTCGAACAAGTCCCGTTGACCGATCTACGCAGACTGTTTGAGACCAATGTCGTTGCAACCCTTCATTTGTCGCAGTTAGTGCTGCCGGGCATGCGTGCTCGTCGGGCGGGCACGATCGTCACCATCGGCAGCACCGGTGGGCGGTTCTCCAGCCCGGGCGCCGGCGCCTATCACATCGCCAAGTACGGTGTCGAAGCGTTGTCGCTGTCGCTGCGGGCCGAAGTGGCGCAGTTCGGTGTCCGAGTGGTATTGATCGACCCCACCGGGGTGCGAACACCCTTCGTCACATCCCAATTCGACACGGTGCACTCCTACCCAGACGACGACCCCTACCGCCGGTTCAAAATTCGGTACGCCGAAACCACCCGCAGGTTGACCAAAACGCCCGGCATGATGGTCAGCGCTGACGCCGTGGCGCGTGCGGTCGTGCGGGTGGTGGAGGCGAGAAACCCCAAAGCCCGCTATATCGTCGGGATGTCCGGCAAAGTCTCGGTGCTCGCTCGACAGTTGTTGAGCGACCGGATGTGGGAACGGATCATGATGCAAGGCCTCAACGCATAGTCGGCGCGGTTCGCAGCGGTGAAGTTGCCGACACGCGGTCGTCGAGGCGGCGGTTGGGTTCGCCATGGCGATCGACATTGCACAGCCGCCGCCAACCGCGCGGGATGCGCCCGGGCCGGAAGACACCGCCGGCGACCAGCGCGGCCAGCACCGGCCGGGTTGCTCGATGTTGGAAATCTCTGCGTGCCGGCAGGTGTCGAACCCTACGCCAGGTGCGCCACTTCGGCAGACCTACCGTCTGGTAGACACCGGGGTGGACGAACAGGTGGCACAGTAAGTAGATGATCGACGGTGCTAGGTGGCGGACGGCGTACCGGTCGCCGAAGGTGGCGTCGTGCCAGACTTCGGGAACCCGCAACCGCGCGTAGGACAGGTGACGGGCTTCCTCGCGGCGATGGTAGCGATTGACCGCGGCCAGGAACGGGTCGGTGTCCGGATGTTCACCGGCCAACTTCTGGATCAGGTCTGGAATTTCCTCGCCGGCGAGGACGAGAGTGTTGAACAGTGCCGGGCGCCGAATGATGGCGAAGTCGGCTCGTTTCTCGACCCAGCGGCCGAGCCGCCCCTGCGCGATCAGCGGGTTGCGGGTCGCCGGTTGCAGTTGTTCGATCACCCGCAGGAACAACTGAGAATGGCGGGTTTCTTCGCCAACCTCCTGCAGCGCGAAACGGGTTCGGGGATCTTTCAGCTCGCCGGAGGTAGCCAGATTGAGGCAGAAGCCTGCCATCAGCAGCGCCTCGAACCGGATGCCCAGATCCAGAACTGCGGCAACCTCTTCGCGGGATAGCCGTGCGCGCTGATCACGAGTGAGTTCGACGTCGAGACCATGGGTTGACAGCAACTCATCGGCCAACACCTGACCGGCCCGCACGCGACCCTGCAGATCGGCGGACGGCTCAACGGCGCCGCGCAGCGCTGCACGGTTCAACCGCTCGATCCGCTCATCAGGAGTCGGCCCCGTCATTGTTCCCCCTGATTGCGTCCCGGGTGGCAGCGCACACGAACAGTTGTGCCTAGGCTCTGCCAGTCCTCATCATGCCTAAGCGCAGTTGTCGTCGCAAACGCCCTCCGGTAGAGACCGGACCGGCTCGGCCGTGCCGTCGCGTGGAAACCGATCAACGACTCAGTGCGGCATGCCATTCCGCTCTTAGGGCAACGGCTTCTAGAAATTGAATATATCGAAAATGCTTGGCACCGGGGTGAGTGCAGCCTCCGAGAAGTCGGCACCCGGGTTGAAGTTTGAAAGGTCGAATAGTTCCGACTCCAGGTACGCCAGGCCGCCGAAGAACGTTCCGTCTTCCCACGATGACACGTCAAAGGTACCGATCGGCGTTACCAGCCAGGTGCCTACCGCGTCGTGGTTCGGTCCAATATTGCCGGGACCGACCAGGTCGATGTAGATGTACCCAATCGGCCCGAAGTGATGAATGTCGATAACGCCACCGTCGATGTTGGTGTTGTCGATGGCCGGAAACAAGATCTGCTGTTCCGCGAACCCACCGAACCAGATCTTGTCGATGACGGCGGCTTCGAAGCCCTCGACGGTAACGGGGTTGTCGCTGTCGAACGAGATCGGGTTGCCCTCGAACGTCACGTGTTTGGTGAGGAAATTAGCGATCCACGGCGTCATATCGTTGGAGTTGAAATCGAAAGTTTGAGTACCGTACGCGACGTTCTGGTACACCTCACCGGTTTGACTGGTGATATCGATCGCGCTGGCCGGGGTTAGGCCAAACATGTTGGCTTCGCCGCCGTTGCCACTGTCGCCGGGTGCTGCTCCGGCAACGCTCATCGACAAGAACGCAGCCGCCAGCGTTCCACCAGCGGTCAGACCGACAGACGTGATAACGCGGTTCACGATCAACCTCCCTTTAGGTCGTGGTTCCAGATGTGAGGTAAGTAAAATGTGAGCGTTTCTTGAGATTCAGCTCGCTTTGACTATGCCTTGCGGACAGGTATCGCCGCAAGTCTTGCCGTCCCGCAAGCCGATCGCTTGACTGACGTGCGAAAACACCGCCAGGACGACCTTGTCGCTTGGCTGAGTCGTTCCAGCGTGTGTCTATCCAGTCTGCATGCGGTTGTGCCCGTCTATAGCCAGCTGAACAGATCACTCCAGTCCCCGGCGCTGGACACGTCAGCCGATCCGGCCGGATCGAACAGGTCCACGAACGCCGCGCTCAAATCCGGTGTGTCCGGAGCCTCGGCGCCTCCGGTAATCGGTATGCCACCCAGGTCAGACGGGAAATGCTCATCGGTCAACGGGGGCACGTTAAAACCAAGGGACGTCCATACCTTGTGGAAGAACGGTGCGAGTGCGTCGAGGTCGACGCCACCCAGATTCCAGCCCTCCGGGACACGGGTGTTGCCGAAGTCAAAGAACCCCTGTTGAAGCAGCTTGACCGCGGTCTGGATCATCTCTTCGGTTGGCACATTGACCGGCTCCGCACCGGGGACTCCGTCGAACCCGGCTACCCAGTTGTCGATGAGCGTGTTGCCTGGCCAGAGGTTGCCGATCGCCTTGATGATGTCCGGGTAATCCAGGTGCGCGTTAACGATGATGCTGCAGTCGCCTGGACAAAATGGGCTTCCCGGCGTGATCGGGTCGAAGAACGCGAGGCTTGCCAGGAACGACTGTAGGGTTCGGCCGATCTGTTCGAACGTGGGGAACAGAATTCCGGTGCCGAAGAGCCCGTCGGTTGGTGGCGGAGCCAACAGGCTGTTGAAGAAGTTTTGGAACGGCACTAAGGGATTCAACGTGTAAGTGTCACCGGACCACGGCATCGCCGTCGTGTAGGTGACGCCGTCATACGTGACCTCTTTTGTTCCGGGGATCTCGGGGAGGCCAAATAACGGATCCGGCCCTAGCGTATAGGCCGGCCCACTCGGATCAGTACTGGCGTCCAAGCTCGGGTCGAAATAAAACCCCTTGAATAGCTGGTCGAACGACACTTTGAACCAACTGTCGAAAAGTGGAAACTTCACTTGGCCAGTCAGGATCTTTGCCAGCCACAGAAAGAAGTCCGTGAGTGTGACCCCGGTGATGGGGCTCTCCGGCACGATAGGGGTACAGGTGTCGACGTCACAGCCCGAACTCGTCGGAAGTACGGCCGCCATCATCCCCCAGAGTTGCTGACCGACGCCCGCATTGAAATCAGTTTCGGGAGCTTCCATCCCGGAAAGGTTGGGGTTCGGTAGCAAAAAGTTCACCGTGGTCTGGAAGTGGCTGGGATCTCCCGGATCCACCCCCCACAGGTTCGTCGGGCTAACCGCGAACCACGGCCCACTGAAAAACAGCGACCGCGCGGCGAAGTTCAGCGCCTCCAGCTCGTAGTACGGAATATTGACATAATCGTAGAACAGGTTTAGCGGGACGTTGAGAATGGAGTCGCCGTCGGCCAGTAGTTGCGTGGCCGTGCGGACTGCAGGAGCCTCAGCCGGCACGGGTGCGATTGGCGCCACCGCGATAGCGCCCGCCGTCGCGAGCGCTAAGCCCGCGACCAGATATGGGTGTTCACCAGCACGCACAGCGCCCCCCTGTTTCGAGTCTGTGTCGCTCACCGGCTGAACTTACATTACAAACCCTTAAGTGTCACATCGACGACTGACGTTGTATAACTTGACGAGTCGACGACGGAAGTCAGCAAATCACTATAGCTCTAACGCACCACGTTGTTCACATGAATAAGAGAGATCAGCAAATTTCGACAGCAATGTCCTGAGAAAACCGACGTGGACTGTGCAGCCAGGTCAACCGCATCCGCTTGCGGCAAACACCCAGGTGATCGCCTTAGAGGGGATTCGCCCAGTCCGCTGCCCAGGCTCCGAAATCTCCAGTCGAAGCGACGACATCGCCGGCGGTGCCATAGTCGACCGGTGTATAGCCAGTGAGGTCCGCTAGTTCGCGCACAAAGGCCTGTATCCCGCTGTCTTTCATGAACTCGATGAGATGCTGCATCGGCGGGTCGATGTTGAACGGCGCGGGGGTGTCCACGGCCAACGGGCCGGTGGTCGGCGGCTCAGATGGCGGCGGGTTGCCGAAGTCGAACCCGTAGAGTTGCGACCCTTGCAGGTACTGGATGAGGGCGTCGATCTGGTGCGGCGTCGACGCATTGGCCATCCCGCTGGTCACGCCGTCCATGTGCGGGTATGGGTTCGGTGTGTCGGCAAGTTCCAGCCAGTGGCCGATCAGGGTGTTACCCGGAAACATGTTGCCGATGCCGCGGACGATGTCCACCATGTCCCGGAAACCGGAAGTGCACTCGCCGAAGCACAGCGGGCTACCCGGGATGAACGGATAAAAGGCCACCACGGCACTCGCAAGCAGGCTCTGCATCGCGTGAAAGAAGTCCGAAAGGCTGGGGAATTCGAACTTACTGAAGTCGAATGGCGCCAGCAGGCTGTCGAAGAAGTTCTGGTACGGCCCAAGTAGGTTGAGTTTGAACTCAAGACCGGCCCACGGCATCAGGTTCTCGCCATTGGCCCCGGGGCGCGTACCAAGGAAGCCGAAAACGTCGTCGTCCGGCACTGATCCGTCCGGGCCAATCCCTTTGGATGGGTTGACCAAGCCGCCCGGATCGCGGGTGGCGTCGAAGGTGTAGCCGTTCATCAGGTCGTACAGCGGCACCTGAAACCAGCTGTCAAAAATCGGGAAATGTTGTGCGCCGAACAGTGCCGCTAGAAACCAAATATCCCGGTCGAGCAGCGAGAATCCGGTGATTGGAGTTACCGGGTCTACCGGTGCACACCAGTCGGCCGCACACGACGCACTCGTGGGAAGTTCGGCGGCGGCCAGCAGCGCCAGTTGCTGGCCCAGGCCGGCGGTGCCCGCCGCGGCGGCCGCGGGATCGATTTGTGGCTGTCCGAGCCCGGATATCTCTCTGAAGGGGATCAACATGTCCACCAGGCCCATGTAATGGCCCGAGTCTCCTGGGTCGGTACCCCAGATGTTCGTGGCGTTCGGCGTCCACCAATTCCCGCTGAAGAACAGCGAACTCGCGAGGACGTTGACCGCTTGGACTTCGGTGCTGGGGATGTTGGCGATCTGTTGTAACAGGTTGAACGGAACGTTGAAGATGGAGTCGCCGTCAGCGGCCAGCCGGATCCGTTGCTGGAGGACCGATATCCCGGGTGGCCACGGTCTGGTCGGAGCTGCCGGAGCGACTGCGGCGACACTCGCCGCTAGCAGAGCCAGCCCAATCGCTACGAACCGTTGCTGACGCGCAGCGGCCTGCATTTACTCCCCCGTCGTCGTTGAACAGCATAGGGCTTGGCCGAACCTCACGTTTCTCGGCGGCACGTGGCTACGCCGCTCAGAAAGCGAACTGGTCCGATACGCTGCGCTCGAGATCGCGTACGGCCAACACTAATGCATCGGCCGCCGGCTAATCCAACCAAGCCCGGTTGCCGTAGCCATCCAGATGCGCCACTTGCTCGACCGGTTTGCGGGTGGTCGGCCCGTAGCGCCCGCGTGGCCAACCCAGCGGCACGATGCAGCACGGGGTTATCGAATGCGGCAGGCCGAGGATTCGGCGCGCCGACACCTGGTTCCACAGCGGTAAGGTGATCAGCGACGCGCCCAGACCCATGGCGCGCGCGGCGAGCAGCAGGTTCTGCACACTGGGATAGATCGAGCCCCAGTACGCGGATTCGGCGACGTGCGGCATCCGCACGAACGGCAGCCGGCCTTCGCGGGCGCCCAGCCGCAGGCATGGCACCACCAGCACCGGGATCTCGGCGAAGTGGTCGATCTGCCACTGCATGGCCCGTGCGATCTTGGCTATCGACTCGTCGCGGACGATAGCGCGCCGCAAGACCACGCCCCGCTGGATCGTCCAGGCCTGGCGGTACCGCTTGGCCAGTTTCTGCTTGACGCGGCGGTCCTTGACCACGATGAATTCCCAGTTCTGTCCGTCGTTGCCGGTCGGCGCCCGTAACGCCAGGTCGATGCATTTCAGCACCACCGCGTCATCGACGGCATCGGGAAAAACTCGCCGCACCGCTCGCTGCGTCATCATCGCTTCGTCCAGCGGCATTTTCAGCCGGGCCAGCGCCTCGGCCGCGGCCGGCACCTCAGCGGGCATGGTCGTTCAACCATGTGGTGGTGAACCGTTGGATATCCGGGATGCCCTCGGCGAATTCGTTGGCGACGAAATTCTCGATCATGCCGCCCACCAGGGGAACCTTGAACCGCACGGTCCCGGTGAACTCCAGCCGGGACCCGGTGCCCAACGGCGCCAACACGGCTGCTCCATGACCGGATCCCGGCGCACCGTTGACCGCAACCCTGATCTCGCCGGCCACCCGGCCATCGCCGACCGGCGACCACACCTCTGTGGTGACAATATTCAGGTCGCCGCGGTATACGCTTGTGAGAATCCCGGGCAGTGCACCGTGCCGCAGATCCTCGGTCACCACCACCCGCACCGTCTGGTCGCGGTCGACCGCCAAGGAGTCCAGCGATTTGTGACCGCCAAAGGCGGCCAGTCGGGCCAGCCAGTAATCCTGTTCGCCGAACGCCGCATGTACTTGTTCGACGCTGGCCGGCGACTCGAAGGTGACGTCGAATGAGCGGGGCATAGCCAGTCAGGCTACCGCCACATCTTGAACATCGATCCGCGAGCGCTGCTGCGAACCGGGCCATTAGGCTCGCCGACGTGACCGAGAAAGTTTCCGTCGACCTCAGCGGCGCCGCGCAGACGATGCTGGCGACGCTGTACCTCAAGGCGCTGGACGCCGACTTCGACCGCCCGGTACTCGGAGACGAATTCGCCAAGGACGCCGTCAACCGCATCGACTACGACTTCCGTGAGACCGGTATGACACCCAAGTGGGCGCCGCTGATCACGGTGCGCACCGCCCAGTACGACATCTGGGCACGCCAGTTCCTGGCGGTTCACCCGCGCGCCACCGTGGTCCATCTGGGCTGCGGCCTGGACAGCCGGGCGTTTCGGCTGAATCCCGACCCGGGGGTGGAATGGTATGATGTCGACTACCCGGCAGTAATCGCGTTGCGGGAGAAGATCTTTCCTGCCCGCGAGCGATACAATTTGATCGCCACCTCGGCGACCGATCGGTCCTGGCTGGACGAGATACCTGCGGACCATCCGGTTCTGTTATTGGCCGAGGGCATCAGCATGTATCTGACCGAGCACGACGGTGTCGCATTATTGCGACACGTCGTCGACCGCTTCCCATCCGGGGAGCTGCAGATCGATTTCTACAACTGGCTGGCTATCAAGACCCAGAAGACGCAGATCTTGACCCGCCGGACCGGTTCCACGCTGCATTGGATCGTCAACAGTCCGGACGACATTGTCCGCCGCGTCCCCGGAGTTCGATTGCTGGCCGCGGTGACGTTGTTCGACGCCAGCACGTTCGATCGGTCGTCGGCCATGTTCCGCGCGGCGAAACGTCTGATTCGTGTTGTCCCGCCACTGCGCCGGGCGTTGCAGTACCACCGCTACGCGTTCGGCCCGGTCAACTGACGCCGGTTGCCGCGTGCTGCTCGGCAACGCTGCGCAGCACCGAACAGAAGGTCTCGACCGACTTTTCCGGGGCGGGCCCGTGGGAGTGGTATTCGATGTTCAGTTGCCCGGCGAAGATCTGGGTGAAATAGATGTCGATTCCCGCGCTGACCGCGAAGTACATCTCGCCGTGGGTGGCGGTCACCGCCACACCGGGCGGGGTGCGCACCGGTGGAACCAGCCCGTTGTTGGAAAGCAGAACGACGTCGGGTAAACCCGGCGCATTACCGACGTACTGCGGGTTGAAGTGCAGCCGCGACTGCTGGATCAGCCCGTCGGACAGATCGGCTTGAAAGGTGTCCGCGACATCGCGAGCGAGGTCGACCACGCTGGTCTTCTCATCGATTTCGGCGAGATACGTGGCCAGGCCGACCGGGTTGGTGCATCCGGTCGCCGACACCGGTGGTGAAAGAAAGTACCGCAGGTCGACTGTGTAGATATAGGGAATCGGAATGGTGGACCGGCCACGAAGTCGCCACTCCGCCATCAGCAGGGCGGCGGACAGGACGGCGTGCAGGGTGAGGTCATGCGCTCGGCTGAACTCAACCAGTTGATCCGTCTCCTGCTCGCTGAGTTGGCCCGGCGCCATCGGAACCCGCACCGGGGAAGCGGGTTTGACGCCGCTGCCGGTCCGCCGCGACGGTGGCAGGTCATAGGCGAACATTGCCGGCAGAAACCGCTCCACTCCCGATCGGTTCTGTTTGCGGATGCCGCGGTCGGCCAGCACTGCTTCGACCGATTCCGGGGCAGGTTGGGCGGTGATCGCACCGATGCTTCCGGTGCGCACCAGGTCGGTGTAATACGACAGCAGTTCTTCCACCAGGGTGTACATGTGGTGGCCGTCGGCCACGGCGTGGTGGACGTAGAGGGTGGCTTGCGCCTGGCCATCGCGGACGGTAAGCCGCAGATGCACCAGCGACTCGTTCTGGTCGAAGTGCGGCGCGGGGCTGTCGGCGGCCGCATCGTCGAGGTCCAGCACTTCGAGGCCCGACGGCAGCAGGTCATCGGTAACGAACTGATGCCCTCCGCCCGGGCACTGCTCGAGATGGGCAGTGAGGATCGGGTGCGCCTGAAGCAGCGCATCGAAAGCGTCGGACAGTGCGTCAATGTCGACCGGGCCGCTCAGGTGCGCACCCAGGCCCACGAAGTGATGTGTCTCGGCGAGCATTTCTTCGCTATTGGCCAGTTTGCGAATGACCGACGTTGGAAACACTTTCAAACTCCTGGACAGCTACCTGACGAAGATGCTAGGAATCGATGCTGTCAGACGACATTACCGTCGGCGCCGCCGACGTCGACTCCACCTCATCGAACAGTTCGTCCAGCACACCAGCCGCTGAGTCGGTCGGCGCTTCCACAGCCTCGCCCACGGCATCGGCATGCGGCGCTTGTCGCGGTACCAGCACTTCCACCAAATACGAAGCCAGCGACGTAATCGTCGGGTGGTCCCAGAACATCGTCGCCGAGATGTCGATACCGAGTAACTGCTTGCCCTCCCGCAAGATCGCCAACGCCATGATCGAGTCCAGCCCCAGTTCGGGGAACGGCTGATTCACATCAACTGCCGCCGGGGCCACGCCGAGTTCACGGGCGACCATGGCTCGGAGTCTGACCTCAAGCTGGTCCGGCAGGTCTGCTACCGGAACCTGCGACCAATCCCACTTCGCCGGCGGTGGCTCGGCGGTGTCGCGGCTGTCGCCATCAGCCGAAAGTCGGTCTTCCGCTGACGGACTCAACCAGTGCCGGGTGTGGTGCCAGGGGGTGGTCGGGATGACGGGGTGTGGTTCGGGCGGGTGGTCGGTGGCCGGTGGGCGGGCGGTGTGGGTGGCGTTGAGATTGGTACGGAAGGTGAGCGTGTCGTGGCTGTCTCGGCGCAGGGTGCCGATGCTGTGATGGTGGGTGTCGGCGAGGGTGTCGTCGATGGCGTAGGTGAGCAACGGGTGCGGGCTGACTTCGACGAAGACCGCGTGCTCGGCGCCGGCCGCGGCCACCGCCTGACTGAACCGCACCGGGTTGCGCAAGTTGGCCGCCCAATAATCGGCGTCGAACACCGGATCCGCGCCGGTGGTGCTGATCACCGCAATGCCGGGCCGACGCGGTGCCAAACCGGCGAGCGCCGACCGCAATTGCGGCAACACCGGATCGATGATCGGATGATCCGGAACGGTGCCCGCCACATCGACGTCCATGCCGTCGGACAACGACGCCGTCAGCCTCGACCGGGTGGCGATCACCTTCAGCCCGTCGGCCGGGCTCAACGCCCC
>CAZPZQ010000013.1:0-27066 GCA_964590745.1 uncultured Mycobacterium sp.
AACACCCACCACAAACCCGCCAAATCACCCCCCAACGACCCCGAAGCCGCCTGAGTCGTTCACGTGCTACTCCGGCGCCTCACGCGGCCGGGATCGACACCGAACACCATCCCTCCGCCTCGGCGAAGCGTGCGGCCCGAGGCTAGCCAATCGCCTCCGGTACGGTTCGTTCATGCCTGATCGCAACCGCCGCTTCCTCCTCAGCGCGCGCCCGACCGGCCGCATCGGCGCGGGCACCTTCAAACTCAGTGAGGAGGCGATCCCAGACATCAATGACGGCGAAGCGTTGGTCCGTGTCGACTGGATCTCGCTCGATCCGACGAACCGGATGTGGATCAGCGACATGCCGAGTTACCTACCGCCGGTCGGCATCGGAGAGGTGATGCGCGCCGCCGGGCTCGGCGAGGTCATCGAGTCGAAGAACCCGAATTATCCGGTCGGGCAGACCGTACAGGGTCTGCTCGGTTGGCAGGAGTACGCGGTCGCATCCCATGCGGCGCCCTTGTTGCCGGTCGATGTCGCCGAGGGCGTTTCACCGAGTGCCTACCTCGGTGCGCTCGGGATGACGGGGCTGACCGCGTGGGTGGGCATGCGCGACATCGGCAAGGCGCAGCCGGGTGAGACGGTCGTCGTGTCGGCGGCGGCCGGCGCGGTCGGCTCGGTGGCCGGCCAATTGGCCAAAGCCGACGGGGCGCGGGTCGTCGGAATCGCCGGCGGCCCGGAAAAGTGTGCGTTGCTGACCGAGCGGCTGGGCTTCGACGCAGCCGTCGACCACCGCGCCGACGACTGGGCGGCCCAACTCGCCGCGGCCACCCCCAACGGCATCGACGTCGACTTCGAAAACGTCGGCGGCGACATCATGGACGCCGTCTTCGCCCGCCTCAACGTCCGGGCGCGGGTCGCGCTCTGCGGCTTGATCTCGGGTTACAACGCCGTCGACCCGCCGCCGGGGCCGCGCGCATTCGGCAACCTGCTGGTTCAACGGGCGACGCTGCAGGGCTTCATCGTTCTAGATCACTTCGGTCGTGCGCCGGAGGCGATCGGTGAGATCGCCGACCTGATCGCCAAGGGACAGCTCACGCCGCTCGAGACCGTCGTCGAGGGCTTCGAGCAACTACCGACGGCGATCAACATGCTGTTCGACGGCAAGAACGTCGGCAAGCTGGTGGTCAAGGTTTCTCGCTGAAGCATCGCTGTGCTGACATCGCCGGCCGCGCTCACCGCCGCGGAACTAGACCTGCGGCAGCAGGTACGCGAATTCCTCGCTGAGCGGTTGCCCGCGGGCACCTTCGAGCCGGGCCTGGGTATGGGTGCTGCCGTCGACCCGGAGTTCTCCGAAGCGCTGGCCGCGCGGGGCTGGGTTGGCATGGCAGTGCCGGTGCGGTACGGCGGCCGCGACGCCACCGCCGTCGACCGGTTCGTCGTCGTCGAGGAACTGCTGCGCTGGGGTGCTCCGGTCGGGCAGCACTGGGTGGCCGACCGTCAGATTGCTCCGGTGTTGTTGCGCTACGGCACCGAGGCGCAGAAGAACTGGCTACTGCCTCGAATTTGCCGGGGGGAGTTGTGTTTTTGCATCGGGATGAGCGAGCCGGATGCCGGAAGCGACCTCGCATCGGTGCGTACCCGCGGGGTGCGGGTCGGGGGCGGCTGGCGGGTGTCCGGCGTCAAGGTGTGGACCAGCAACGCGATGCGGGCCGACTACATGATCGCGCTGTGTCGCACCGGGGAGGGTGTCCGCCACGACGGGCTCAGCCGGTTTCTGATCGACATGCACGGCTCCGGCGTGTCGGTCAAGCCGATTCCGTACCTGACCGGTGGCACCGACCAGTTCGCCGAGGTGGTTCTCGACGATGTGCTGGTCTCCGATGAGATGGTGATCGGCGAGATCGGCCAGGGCTGGGCGCAGAACGCCAGCGAGTTAGCCTTCGAACGCAGCGGTCCGGACCGGTGGATCTCCACGTTTCTGGTCGTCCAAGAGTTCACCCGCGAGTGGCCGGACTTGGCGGACAGCCCGGTGGGGCGTCGGCTGGTCGGTGAATTGGCCGCCCAGTACTGGGTACTGCGAAGACTGTCGCTGGGCGTGGCCCGGGCGATCGATGCGGGCCAGACACCGTCGGTTCAGGCCGCGCTGATCAAGGAGATGGGCACCCGGTTCGAACAGGATGTGCTGACTGCGCTGCGGGAATTGTTGGATCGCGAGTTGGTGTGCGCACTGCAGCCGGGGCAGCCGCCGTCGCTGTTTGAGCGGTTGTTGCGCCGTGCCGTGCTGGACGCCCCGTCGTTCACTATCCGGGGTGGCACCAATGAGGTGTTGCGCTCGGTGGTCGCCAAGGGGCTGAGATGACCGACGGTCCGGTGCAGGAACTCTACGATGTCGCCACCAAGCTGTTCGACGAGCACAGCCGATGGGAGGCCGTCGGTGCGGCCGAAGCTGCCGGCTGGTCCGAATCGCTCTGGCGGGCATTGCAGCAGAGCGGGTTTGCGGACGTCTCGGTACCCGAAGAACTAGGCGGCGCCGGCGGCCGCATCACCGACACCGTGCAAATCCTCAAAGCGGCCGGAGCGCACGCGGCTCCGGTGCCGCTGGCCGAGGCCGGACTGATCGGTGGATGGCTGCTGACGTCGGTGAGATTGCCCCTGCCCCAAGGGATCCGCACAGCGCTGCCGCCCGCCGCTGGTCAGCTCCGACTCGACGGCGATCGACTGTTCGGCACAGTACCTGGCGTGCCGTGGGGGCACCGCGCAGAACATCTGGTCGGCCTCGTCGATGGAGTCGTGGTGCTCGCGCCCGGCCCCCAACCCGGAGGCCCAACTGTCAGCCGCGGGGTCAACCTGGCCGATGAGCCCAGGGACACCGTGTCTTTCGACGGTGTGCCGGTGACCGCGAAGGCCGAGGCTCCAGAGCAGGTCACCGAACAAGCGCTTTGGCAGCGCACCGCGTTGGGACGGGTGGCGTTGATGGCCGGTGCGGTGAACGCCGTCGCGGCGATGAGCTTGCGGTACAGCCGCGAACGGGAGCAATTCGGTCGCCCGATCGGCCGGTTTCAGGCCGTGCAGGCCCACCTGGTCAGCCTGCATCAGCAGGCCACCCTCATGGCATCGGCCCTCGACGGCGCGGTGGAAGCGGCGGAAGTTGGTCGCGGCGGCTTCGAAATCGCCTGCGCCAAACTACTCGCCGACCGGGCTGCACAGTTGGTGTCGGCGGCTGGCCATCAGACGCACGGTGCCATCGGCATGACAAAGGAGTATCCGTTGCACTACCTGACCCGACGACTCGCGGCATGGCGCGACGAAGCCGGCGGCCACCACCGCTGGGCACAATGGCTCGGCAAAGCGTTGGTGGCGGCCGGCCCCGACGCGCTGTACCCGGCCATCCAGTGCGGCTCGGAGGTGGTGCCGATATGAACCGGCTGCACCGGCCGGACGGGGTCACGCTGGCGTACCAGGTACACAACCGGCAGGCACCGGGTGCGCCGCTGCTACTCAGCCACGGTTTCGGCGCCACCGCACGGATGTGGGATCGCAATATCGATGCGTTGGCGGCCGACCGGCCGGTAATCGTCTGGGACCAGCGCGGCCACGGCAGCAGCGACGCACCCGAAGCCATGGACCGCTACAGCGAGGCGATCAGCGTCGCCGACATGGCGGCGATTCTCGACGCCGCGGGTGCTCAGCGAGCCGTGCTCGGCGGCATGTCGTTGGGCGGCTATTTATCGTTGGCTTTTCACCTGGCATATCCGCAGCGGGTGGCCGCGCTGGTGCTCGTCGACACTGGGCCGGGGTACCGCAACGATGCCGCCCGTGACAAGTGGAACGCCTGGGTGGAACGGCGCGCCCAAAAACTCGAGCACGGCGAAACCCCGGCCGACCTGTCGGCGGAGACCCTGCAGGCGGTGCACCAGCATCCCGAGGGACTGCCCCGCGCCGCCCGCGGTGTGATGGCACAACGCGACGCGCGAGTGATCGATTCACTCACCAGCATCACGGTGCCCACCCTGGTGGTCGTCGGCGCCCAAGACACCGACTTTCTGACCAGCGCAGACTACCTGCACCGCCGCATCGCCAACGCCGGCAAGATCGTCATCGACGACGCCGGGCATGCCGCGAATATGGACCAGCCCGAGGCGTTCAACACCGCCGTGCGGCAGTTTCTGGAGGCACTATGAGCAGCGCCGATGTCACGGTAGAAGTCGCCGGCCACGTGGCCACAGTGCAGCTGCATCGACCGCCGAACAACTTCTTCGACGCGGCATTGATCAAAGGTATCGCCGATGCCTACCATCGTCTCGACAACGACGCCGGCTGCCGAGCAATCGTGCTGTGCGCGCAGGGCAAACACTTCTGTGCCGGCGCCGACTTCTCCGACCGCACTCGGCTGTCACCTGACGACCTCTACGCGCAGGCCATCCGACTGTTCCGCACGACCAAGCCGGTGGTGGCCGCTGTGCACGGCGCGGCGATCGGGGGCGGGCTTGGCCTTGCCTTGAGCGCGGACTTCCGGGTGGCCGCACCGTCGTCGAGGTTCGCCGCCAATTTCAGCCAGTTGGGTTTTCACCCCGGTTTCGGCATCACCGCGACACTGCCGCGTGTCGTCGGCCAACAAAAAGCCCTCGAGTGGCTGCTTACCGGTGAACGCTTCGGTGGTGAAACCGCCTACGCCGCAGGGCTGGTCGACGAGTTGGCCGCTGATGGCGAGGTGTACGCGACAGCGCGGCGGTTCGCCGAACGAATCGCCGCTTCGGCTCCGCTGGCGCTGACCAGCATCCGCGCCACCCTGCGCGCCGGGCTGGCCGAGGCTGTCGCCGCGGCCACCGCCCACGAACTCGAAGAACAAACTCGGCTGCAGGCCACCGCCGACTTCCGCGAAGGTGTTGCGGCAACGGCTCAACGTCGAGCACCGAAATTCATCGGCCGCTAACGGCTGAAAGTATCTCTCATCTGACCGCGCGCGAGATTGACCAGATCGGCGAACCCGAATGCACCCTGATCGGTGAGGTTTTGCGCCCACTGCGAGAGGCGCGGTGTCAATCCGCCGAGACCGACTGCGGCACCGACCATGGCGCCTGCCATGGCGCCGACCGTGTCCACGTCGCCGCCGACGGCCACCGCGGTGCGCAGCACTTCCTCGGGGTCGGCGGGCGAACGTGCGTAGGCGAACAACGCGTAGAGCACCGACGGCGTCGCGAACGGCGAGATGCCGTGCCACCGCTCAAATTGATGCGCTGACCCGATCGGCGGCTCGCTCCAGTGAGCGATGTCGTCGCCGACCGTCACCGGGTCGCCGCCAAGCCACTCAGGCATGTTTCGGATACCCCTGGAAAGCACCGGATCTTGGGCGTCGACTGCACGTGCCAGCCCGTCGAACCAGGTGGGCGTGCCCGCAGTCGGTCCGTGCCGGATCGCATCGGCGACAACCAGGGCGACCAGCACCGCCGCCGCGCGCGCCCGCAGATCGAGGTGGGTAATGCGAGCCGAATCGTCGGCGATGCGGATCATTTGCGCCTGGCTGACCGCGAGAAATCCGACCGGACCGGCGCGCATGGCCGCACCGTTGCCGGCACTGGGTGACGGCTCGCCAGCGCGGTCCCACGGGACACCGGCGATGAGCCGATTCGCTGCCGCCTCGGTGGCCCGGCCCCGTCCGACGATCGTTGCGTTGGCGAACAGTGCGGCGATCCGGTCGGAGAAGTCTTCGGCCACGAACTGTCTCTTTGCCGTCAGGCTCAGCGCTAGCTCGCGGGCCAGTTGGGTGTCGTCGGAGTATTGTCCGAAGTCAAAACCGGAGCGCCCGCGCGGTGCACTCTCACCGGAGAACACGGTGCGGGCATAGTCGGCGCACACCGCCGGCGGATAGCCTTCGACGAGGAAGCCCAGCGCATCGCCCAGCGCCTGCGTGATCAGTGAGCCAGCGCGGCCGTCGTGTGGGTCGTGTCTGTCGTGCATGGTGCGGTTACCTTCGCTGAGGGTGACGCCACCTACGGGTCAGCGCCAGGTTAGCCGGGAGCGACGACACGACTTGCGGGGTTGCCATCACGTCCGCTCTTGGATTCGAACTTCACACCACGTCAGAGCGGATCGAGCAGCCCGCTGAAATCCGTCGGCAATGTGCTCGGGTTCAGCAGTTGAGCTGCCACCAGTTGGTTCAGCTCTGCCAGCGACGCCCACAGCGGCGCCGCCTCATTCGGTGAGGCGAAGCCGCTACCGGCGTTCATCACCGCAACCGCCAGATCATCACGCGCGTTGAGGAAACCGGCGGTGATGCTGGTGGTCGGGTCGGCTAACGCTCCGTTGAAGACCGTTGTCAGCCGCTGCAGGCCGGTGCCCAACGTCACCAGCACGTGCGACAGGTCGCCGGACGAGGGGTCGTCGTGCAGCGCAGGGGCGGTCTGTTCCACCAACACCTGCAGTCGCAACACCGCCAAAATGGCGGGCAGTTCGACGTCTTTGAGCGCCAGCGGCCGATTATTCGCGATCGCCGACAGGCTGCCGGCCGGATCGATGAGAAGGTGGTCTGCGATGGTAGCCAGGTTCGGGCTCAGCGTCGGGGTCAACCGGTCCAGCAGCGACGGCACCTGCTGTTGTCCGCCGAATAGCTCGGTGAACTGATCGGCGCCCACCGCGACCTTGATTTGGTCGTATTCCAGGTTGGCGCCCAACCACGCCGCGCCATGCGTTTGGTCGCGGACGTAGTCGAACTCGAACATCCGCTGCTGCAATTCGGCGGCACGTTCCGCAGTCGTGACGATCGGGGTGTCCGCGGGCAGATAGTCGCGCACATCGGCGATATCGACCACCTCTGTTTGCGCCGGCGTTGCCGGAACCGGGCCTGTCACGTGCTGCCAGCGCAGGAAAACCATGCCATCGGTCAAGCCGGAGTTATCCACCCAGTTCGCCACGCCGGGATCCTGGCTGCTGATCACGTAATAAGTGTCCGGGGCATGGAAGCCTGGGTGCCGTTGAGGCTGCCCGGCACAGTCGCATACGGAGCGGTCTCGCCCCACATGTTGGCCAGTTGAAGGCCCGAGTACGCGGCATCGACATCGGGCACCTTGACGATGAGCGCCTGAACGGGCTGGAGTGCGAAGTGCCCCAGGCTGTTGAGCTGGCCCGGCAGGGTGATCGAAGGGACGGTATCGGTGGTCTGCTGAATCGGCAGGAAGCTGTTGTCCGGGATGGCCGGCCGACCTGCGGCTGCCCCAGATAGGTGGCTGCCGTATTCAGCGTGGTCATGTTGGCCGCGACACTGCTCAGCGTCGACGAAACCTGGTCATCCGACAGCAGCGGCAGGGTGAGCGTGGACGGTCCACTCACCTCTTTGATGGAGCGACCGTCGTGGATCCGGCCCCAGTCACCGATGGTGTCCCGGATCCGCACCCGGCTGGTTCCGGCGGTGTCGCCCCAGTTACCTGCCGGAGTGTCCGCCGGTTCAGTGGCACTCAAAACGATGGTGTAGCTGCTGTCGGCATTGGGTGTCGCGTTGGTCAAATCGATCCCGCCGGAAAGGGGGCTGAAGTCGGTCGTCACGCCGTCGCCGGCATTGGGGGTGAAGGTGACGTCTTGGCTGCCCGGGCCCGGATGCACAGTGACGAGGTAGGTTTGCTCGGGGTCGATCCGCAGCAGGCTGTGTGGTTGTCTGGGTTCGTCAACACCAGAAACGGCTGCGGGTTGGCAGCCGGAGCAGCGGGTACGGAGCCCATGGCATGGCCACATCATGGAACTCGTCGGCGCTCAGTTTGCTCAGCAGAATGGACAGCATGGCGAGCGCTAAATTCTGTGAATACCCTTGCAGCAGGGGCAGATCGGCGGGAGTGATGAAGGCATAGCCGCTGTTGGTGTCGATGACCTGATGCTGGGCATCGAGCAGTTGACCGATGATCGGTTGCAGCGCACTCGACGGCGCGGGCTCGGCGATCACCCGTGGCGCCAATAGCACCACCGCCAGGCCGCCGGCCGCCATGGCTGTCGCCACACCGCCCGCCGGCACCGCGCGATGCACAAATTCGCCGCGTAGGTCAAGTCGCGAAAGACCGTCAACGGTGAACGCGGGACGTCTGGCATCCGTCGGCCGCAGCTACCTGCTTTGGGCCGCGTCGATGAAACGCTCCAGCTCGCCCGCAGCGTCCGGCCCGCACGGCTGGAAGACAATTTCGGTAATGCCCTGGGCCGCATAGGCATCGAGGCGGCGCCGAATCTCCGCCCGGGTGCCGGTCAGGGTAACGTCCGGAAGAACCGCGCGGCCACCGGCGCCCCACGCGGCCTCGTCGGCGGCGTTGAGCGCGATGCAGTGCCGAGCATGAACGACCAGATGACGCCGATTCGGCGGCGTTTGCTCGATGATCCGCATCCACTCGCTGCCGCCGGGCAGCTCGCGCACCGCGTCGGGACCGCCCAGCTCATAACCGGCGTGGTAGGCCAGCGCCCAACCTGGCCCTGCAGCGGCGCGGGCATGGTCGGAGTCGGCGGGTTCGTCGTCGTCCAGCACCGTTCCCCAGGCCAGCAGCGAAACCTGGGCGTAGTCGGTGACGAACCCGGGAACCTGCAAGGTGACGAACAGCCCGTCGGCCGCCAGTTCTTTGGCGACCGCATCGCCTTTCGGTCCCAATGCGCCGATCAGCATCGGCACATCGATAGGCCGCTCGGGGACATGTCCGGGTTGGTGCAGCATTTGCATCTGAGCGCCCTCCCACTCCACCACCTCTCCGCGAAGCAGACCGCGATAGGCGCGGATGTAGTCGGCCATGAACGACCACTGGATCGCCGGATAGCCCATGGCGCGACGGCCGGTGAAGCCGGTGCCGAACCCCACCACCACCCGACCCGGGGCCAGCGCGACCAAGGTGGCGGTGGCAGCGGCGTTGACCATCGGATGTCGCAGACTGGGCACCAGCACACCGGGTCCCAGGCCGATGCGTTCGGTGCGCTGCGCAGCCAGCGCCAGCGTCATCCAGACATCGGTACTCTGCTGCGGGATGTCGTACACCCACGCCCGGTGATAACCGAGCTGTTCGGCCAGCGCGATGACGTCCGGGGTGTCCACGGCAGGGGAAAAGCCGCAGGAGATGTCCATAACGATCCTTTCTTGCGAAGCGGCCCGACAGTCGACGTCGGCTAGTGCACGACGCCCGCAGCGTGCAGCGTGGCGATCTGATCGTCGGTGAGGCCGATCTCGGAAAGCAGCGCGCCAGTGTGCTGGCCCAGCGCCGGGACGGCGCCCATCGCTAGCTCGACATCGGCGAACGTCATCGGCGGCAGCACCGCCCGGATCGCTCCGGCTTCGGTGTCGACGTCGCGCCACCGATCGCGGGCGGCCAGTTGGGGATGCGTGACCAGTGCCTTCATGTCGTTGAGTCGGGCGGCCGGCACTCCGGCGTCGGCGAGTTTCGCGGCGAGATCGTGAGTGGTGAAGCGCCGGGTCTGTTCGGCGACCGCGGCGTCGACGTCCGCCCGGTGGCGCACCCGGTCGATGTTCGTCGCGAAGCGCTCGTCGTCGGCCAGGGCGGGCTGGTCGAACACGTCGGCCACCAGCGTCCGCCACCCGCGGTCGTTTTGCACACCGATCAGAATGCGACCGTCCGTTGTCGGGTACGCATCGTAGGGCGCAATCGCCGCATGCGCCAAGCCCATTCGTTTGATCTGCACATCCTGGTAGAGCTGCAGATACATCGGGTGGCCGAGCCATTCCACGGTCGCGTCGAACAACGAGACATCGATCGTGGCGCCGACCCCGGTGCGTTCGCGACGAAATAGCGCGGCCTGAATCGACGCCAGCGCGTACATGGCCGTCGCGATGTCGGACGCCGGAATGCCGGTCTTGGCCGGGGAGTCCGGGGTGCCGGTGATCGAACACAGTCCGGTCTCGGCCTGCACCAGCATGTCGTAGGCCTTGCGGTCCCGGTATGGTCCGGCTGTGCCGTAGCCACTGATGTTCAGCACGACCAGTTCCGGATGGTCGCGACGCAGTTCTTCGCCGGCCAACCCGAGACGCTGCGCAGCGCCGGGTGCGATGTTTTGGATGAAGACGTCGGCCACGCTGATCAGTTTGCGCACCACGCCCAGACCCTCCGGGTTCTTGAGATCAACGCTGATGGATTCCTTGCCCCGGTTCAGCCACACGAAATGCGATCCGAGTCCGCGCACCGCCGCGTCGTAATCGCGAGCGAAGTCTCCCTCGCCGACTCGCTCCACCTTGATCACCCGCGCGCCCAGATCGGCCAGGTGACGGCTGGCCAGCGGGCCCGCAACAGCCTGCTCAAGGCTGACGGCGGTAACTCCGTCCAGGGGCAATGCACCCGCGTTGCTCATCAACCTCCTCGCCGGGGCCAGTCGCTGGACTAACGGTAGCGAATGCCGCCGGCGCGGTGGATGCTTGCATCGTGACGACCAACACCGACCGTTATCGCGCCGCTCGCGATCAGCTCTTCGCGTTGGCCGACGCCGACGATTACGACAAGCTGATCAGCACGTTCTGCTGGCCGAAGCTCACCGGCCCGTTCAACTGGGCCACCGACTGGTTCGATGTCATCGCCCGTGGCTCCGACGAAACCGCGCTCCGGACCGCGCTGTGGATTGTCGAAGAGGACGGCAGCGAGCAGAAACTTACCTTCGCCGAACTGGCCAACCGGTCGGATCAGGTGGCAACCTGGCTGGAACAACTCGGTGTACGGCGCGGTGATCGGGCCATCGTCATGCTGGGCAACCAGATCGAGCTGTGGGAGTCGATGCTTGCCCTGGCCAAGCTCGGCGCGGTCATCATGCCGACCACCGCGGCGCTGGGCTCAACCGATCTCACCGACCGCATCGTTCGGGGTGGCGCGCGGCTGGTGATCGCCAACAGCTCCGACACCGCCAAATTTGCCGGCATCGACGGCAGCCACGGTGACTACCGCCGTGTTGCGGTAGGTGCGCCCGTCGCGGGCTGGCAGCACTACGCTGCGGCCTACCGCACCGACGTCGCCGGGCCGTTCACCGCGCGAACCACCGTCGACGACCCGATGCTGATCTACTTCACCTCCGGGACGTCGCTGCGGCCGAAACTGGTGGAGCACTCGCAGATCAGCTACCCGGTCGGGCACCTGTCGACGATGGCATGGCTCGGCGTGCGCCCGGGCGACGTGCACCTGACGATCAGTTCACCTGGCTGGGCGAAGCATGCGTGGAGTTGTTTTTTCGCCCCGTGGATCGCCGAGGCCGCCATCTTCGTCTGCAACTACCGCAGGTTCGATGCCGCTGCGCTGCTGAGTCAACTTCGTCGTGCCGCGGTGAACACGTTCTGTGCCCCGCCGACGGTGTGGCGCATGCTCATCCAAGCCGACCTGGACGGCAAACCCGAACGGTTGCGGGAGATTCTGGCGGCCGGCGAGCCGCTCAACCCGGACGTCATCGCCGCGGTTGAGAACGCGTGGGGGCTGACCATCCGAGACGGTTTCGGCCAGACCGAAACCACGCTGCAAATCGGCAATCTACCCGGCCAACCGGTGAAGCCCGGTTCGATGGGCCGTCCGCTGCCGGGTGTGCCCGTCGTCCTGGTCGACCCGGTCACTCGCCGGCCTGCCGAGGAGGGCGAGATCTGCTTGGATCTGAACCGCAAGCCGGTCAACCTGATGACCCGTTATCTCGACGACCCGAAACGAAACGACGCGGTGACCGCCGGCGGGGTCTATCACACCGGGGATGTGGCGCGTCGTGACGCCGACGGTTACATCACCTATATCGGCCGCACCGACGACGTTTTCAAGTCGTCGGACTACAAGGTGTCGCCGTTCGAACTGGAGAGCGTGCTGATCGAACATCCCGCGGTGGTCGAAGCCGCGGTGGTGCCGCAACCCGACGCCACCCGGCTGTCGGTGCCCAAGGCTTACATCTCGCTGGCCGCCGGCTGGGACCCCAATGCCGACACCGCGCGAAAGATCATGGTTTACGTGCGTGATCGCGTCGCGCCGTATCTGAAGGTGCGCCGGGTAGAGTTCGCCGAGTTACCCAAGACCGCCTCGGGCAAAATCCGCCGGGCCGAACTGCGCCGCCGCGAAGACACCGCCCACCGAGCGGGCTCACCGATCGCGACGGAGTACCGCTACGAGGATTTGCTGGGTTGAGCTCACCGGGCTGGCGGGCCTAACTGACCGCTGATGTCGATCGCCGGTTTGTTGCCGACGGTCAGCAGCACCACCCCGAGCAGGCAGAGCAGCCCGACGATGATGAACGGCGCGCCGATCGACCAGGTGAATGCGGCGGTGGCGACCATAGGGCTGACCAGGCGGGCCAACGCGATCAGTCCCTGGGCGAAACCCAGGACGGCGCCGCGGTTTTCAACGGGGCTGGCGAAGCAGAACAGGGTAGGCAGCAACGGAATGATCGCTCCGGCCCCGGCGCCGATCAGGCCGACCCCGATGATGACCGGCGCGGCAGTGGTGCTGACACCCAACAGGATGAGGCCGGGCGCGGTGACCGCCAATCCGCCGAGCAACAGCCGTCGCTCGCCGAATCGAGCCGAACAGCGTCCGACCACCCCCAGCTGCATGACAACCACAACGATGCCGAGGTAGGCAAACAACCACCCGTTCGGTGCTTCGACCCAACCCAGCACGCCGTGGGTAAACAGCGGCAGCACCGACTCCAGTGTGACCAGCACCGACCCGAAAATCAGCGTTGTCAGGGCCAGCCGGTGGATCCACCTTGAGCGCAACAGCTCTCGCCACCGGACCGGAACGGTGGCGGCCACGGCGGGGCGGTCTCGTCGACGGGTTTCGGGCAGCAGCACCCAGATCATCGCGGTGTTGCCGGCTGCCAACACCGTGGCGGCCCAGAACGGCACGGTGGGGCCCAGCGCCGACAATGCGCCGCCCAACGCAGGACCGACGGCGTGGGCCACGCCGATGGCGGCGGCAAGGTAGGCCATCGCGGACGCCAGCCGAGCGGGGTCTACCCAGTCGGCAACCACCGCCTGACCAACACTGACGATCGCCGCGCCGAAGCCACCGACGATCTGTGCGGCGAGCAACATGGCGAGCGACTTGGCGAGCGCGACCATCGCGAAGGCCAAGACCGACAGGCCCAGTGAGACCACGATGACCGGCTTGCGACCGAACCGATCCGACAGCGTTCCCAGCATCGGAGCCGAGCCGAGTTCGGTCGCCGCGAAAGCGGTCAGCAGCACCCCTACCATCAGTGGCGTCGCACCGAGTCGGGTGGCCCACAGCGGCAACAGCGGCGCCATCAGTTTCCAGCAGGTGAATTCCACGAAGATCCCGGCGGTCACCAGGGCCAGTGGTGGTCGCATCACGGCAAACCGATGTCGCAGGTACCGGCCATGGGCGGCCTTTCGTCAGCGTACCGGGGGACCCAGTAGTAAACGACTCTATTGCGACGCTACGCTCCCGCGGTGGGCTGACCCGGTCAGCGGTTGACCGCTGCTGTCCTGCAGCAGGCAGATGATGGTGCTCGGTTCGGGGTTGTCGACGGTTCGATCCTGGTGCGAGTCGATGAGATAGGTGACCGTCAGCGGGCCGTCGCCGACCGGCCGTCCGGTGTATCGAAGGAACCCGGCGGTGCATTCGCGATTGGCGACATCGGCGATCGCCGCGTTCACCGGCACCGGCTCGCGAAGATAAACCTCCGCTGCGTGCGCCGCCGTACAGTCGACCACCGCGACGGTGATCACACTGGGATCATTCGGCGGCGGGTCGGCCAGGCACTCACCGGCCGTGAGGTCGATCCACCTCCGGGTGCCGACGGCGGGAGCAGTGACCGTCATCGTTGCGCCGGCTGTCGCATCCGGTGCAGCAACTTGTGTCGTCGCCTCGCGCGTCGTCGGGGGATACGCGTCACCGGCATCGGATCCGCACGCCGACAACACCACCAGCACGGCAGCGCCGTACACGAAGTGGCGGTGTCGAGTTCGCTGTGACCCGGCAGCGCGGGTGTTTGGATGGCGTCCAGTCAGAGCCGGCTCGCGGCGTAGCTGGCGCCCTGCTCGATGGTGTCGCCATCCGCGTAGCTGGTGTGCGCGGCGAAGTTCAAACCCTCCGAGCAAATCGGGTCTTCCGGTGCGCACAGTTGGATGGTCTTGCCGGCATACAGCGGGCCGATCGCGAGCTGCGGCTGGCCGAGGAAGTCCATCGCCCGGCTGTTCGGTGTCCCGAACAGGACGACCGCGGCGACGTGGTCGGCGACCTCGGCCGGCATGGGCTGGGGCACGGTGGCGCCGTCGACCCCGTCCGGGATAGCGCTCGCGGTTGCGAAACCGATCACCGCGGCGCCCTGCGAAAAGCCGCCGAGCACCATTTTGGTTTTGGGACAGCTCGCCGCCACCGACTGGATGTGCGTGGCGGCATCCCTGATGCCGTCGATGGCAGTGGGCCAGTCGTTGCTGGCTGGGTAGTTGACCGGATACACCTCGAACGACTTGTCGGAGATCTTCGAACGAAGCGCTTCCACGAACGCCCGGCCGGTCGGACCGGGGCCGGGCTCTTCATCGGTGCCCCGGGCGAACACCGTCTCGACATCGGGACACGGTCCAGCGGCCGCCGATGTGGACGGGGCCGCCGTGCTCTGCAGCGCCCACGCCGTCAACGCCGCCACCCCGAACAAATGCGCTATCCGTCGTGCGTTCACGCGTCAATGTTGGCACACCACACTTACCGACTGGTGTCCAGGGATGAAACATTTCTGGTCGCCGGCTCAGCTTCCACTCAACCGGCAGTCCGGCGCAGCAGGAACGCCGCCAGCGCGATCAGCGCCAAAACCTGGACCGCAATCACCACGCCCACCAACGCGTCGGTGGAGATGTCGTAGAGCCACCCGGTGTAGTGCACCACCGGCCACGGCTGCCGCACCTAGACCAACGGCGAAGATCCCGTAGGCGCTGGCCCGACGTTGGGGCACAACCAGGTCGGCGACCACCGTACGCAACGTCGATTCCTGGATGCCCACCGCCGCGCCCCACAGCAGCGCACCGCCCAACACCGCCGCCATGTGCCCAGCGAAGCCAGAAATCGCGGCCAGCGCAGCTAAAAGCGGAAGCGCAGCAAGCACTTTGCCGCCCAGCCAGTCATAACCCCACCCAGAGGCCAACGCCACCAATGCATCCGCACCCATCGCAGCCGCATAGATCACCGGCACCGTCGCCGTCGAGAGCACTCCGCGGACAACCATATGGAAGGAAAGCAGCACGAAGGTGGTGAAACCGACCATGGTGACCGCGGTGAAGCTGCCGAGCAGTGAACCGTGATCATGGTCAGTGCATAGCCGGCGATGGTCCATGTCCAGAACCGCCGGGTCCGGTCCGCCAACGGTCCGGACACCAACCGCAGTGCCAGCGCCGCGGACTCACCGGTACCGGTCACAACACCGACCACCAGCCCGGGTGCTCCCAGCGATGCCAGCAACGGGCCGGTGATGGACCTGGCGCCCTCGTAGGCGAAGTCGGCGAGCAGACTGACGACGCCGAAGACGGTGACAAACCGCCATGCACTCAACGCGATAGGGGGACGTCGGCGCGACTCGCCGAGCCGTCGCCGGTCACGCGATCAGATGATAAAGCCGGCCGCCCGCTCGAGTTGACGGTTAGCCGCGTCCTGGCGGTTTGTGCTGCCATCGGCACTCTCGGCCGGGTAAATACCGGCAAAACACCCACTTGCCGATAAATTGTAGTGGCCGGGTGTGGCCGCAAGACGGCGAAAACGGGGATTGGACGAGATGGCGGACGAAACCAAGCCAGCGATAGGCATGTCTGTCGGGGCCACCACCCTGGCAGCGGTCACCGCCGATCACGCGGTCACCCGTAGACCGGTATTGACGCTGTACCGAAACCGCTCGGCGCAGATCGGGCTCCCGTCGGAAAACCCCAGCACCGACGAGCCGGGGCTGGTGATCACCGATTTCGTGCATCAAGTCGGCGACTCGGGGCCGGTGGTGGCGTCCGATGGCTCGGCCCATCGCGCCGAACAGTTGCTGGCCGACGGATTGCATGCGCTGGCCTACGTGGCAACCGACGGCAGGCCGCTGCCGCCTGCGGTGGCGGTAACCCATCCCGCCCATTGGACGGCGGTGGCCGTGGAAGCGTTGGTTACCGCATTGAGTCGGGTACCGGAATGGTCGCGACACCCGGTCTCGCTGATCTCGGATGTCGCTGCGGTGCTGACTGCGCTGAAAGCCAATCCCGGCTTGCCGACCGAGGGCATCATCGCGGTGTGCGACTTCGGTGGTACCGGGGCAAACATCACGTTGGTCGACGCCGACCGCGAATACCAGCCAGTCGACCGCACCGTGCGACACACCGGCTTTTGTGGGGACCTGATCGACCAGGCCCTGTTGGACCACGTAGTGGCCGACCTGAGCGCGGGCGACTCGTTAGACGGTGCGGTGGCAATCGGTTCGCTGGCCGGTCTGCGCACCGAATGCCGCAATGCTAAAGAGCGGCTCTCCACCGAAACCGTGACCGAGTTGCCGGTCGACCTGCCCGGCTTTCACGGCGGCGTCTGGGTGACCCGGGCCGAGCTTGACGAAGTCATCCGCCAACCGTTCGACGGCTTCCTGGCGGCTGTGCAGAAAGCACTGGGAAACAACGCGATCGAGGCATCCGACCTGGCTGCCGTGGTATCGGTGGGCGGTGTGGCGAACGTCCCGGCGGTCACCAGCGGGTTGTCCCAGCGCCTCGGGGTCACCGTGGTCAGCTCACCGCGACCGCAGCTGACCGCTGCGATCGGTGCCGCACTGACGGTCGCGCGCGGCTCGGTCAGCCCGGTTCGAACGGCACCGGCCCCAACCACACCGGCGCCGACGTCAGCAGAAACCACGCCGACAGAAGCCGAAACGCCGTCGGCACCGATGGCACCGGCGGCGCCGCCGCAGCCGCCGCAGCCGCCTCCGATGACGCCGATGCCGTCCGAAATGGCGCCGCTGCCACCGGAAATGGCGCCGCCGTCGATGCAGCCGCCTCCTGGTTTCGACTACCAGCGGGCCTCGGGCCAGCCCCCTCGCGGCGACGTCAGTTGGTATCGCCGCCCGCTGCCGGTGATCCTGGCTGTCGCCGTCGCGGTGCTGGCGGTGGGCATCGTCGCTGTCATCGCGCTGCGGCACGCGGCGAACACCGAACCGGTAACGCCGACCGCTCCTTCCGAACCGGCCGAGTCAACTGACCAGCCGCCGCGCCATTTGCCACCGGGGCCGGGTGAGCGGCCGGTGTTCCCCGAGGTCCCGACGTTGCCGCAGCTGCCGGAGATCCCCACGATTCTGACCACTCCACCGGTTCCCGAAGCGCCGGAAGGTCCAGCGGTGCCGTAGCGGATGCTTGGCCGTGACACACTTCCCGGGTGAGTCGTGCATTGGTGACTAGAACTAGACGCTTCCTGCTGGCGATTCCGCTGGTGGCCATCGTCGTCGCGGTGGTCGGTTTCATCGTTACCGTGGTGCTTGCGTGATTCAGGAGCGTTGACGCAGACCGAGTTTGAGGCCGAAAAGCGCCGGATTCTCCGGGGACACTAGTTGCCCTTCTTGGTCCGGGGCGCGAAGGTGCACAAATGGACCCGATTCGGCGGCGCGGGACGGCATTTTGCGCACTGTCGCCAGAAGTTCAAAACTTCAGTGGCCGCGGGCCACCCAATCGTCGTAGTTCACCAGCTCATCGCCGATCCGGGTGGTGTCGCCGTGGCCGGGGTAGACGACGGTGTCGGCCGGCAGTTTGCCCAGCCGGTCGGAAATCGACGCCAAGATGGTCGGGAAGTCCGAAAACGAGCGGCCGGTTGCGCCGGGGCCGCCGTGAAACAGAGTGTCGCCGCTGAACACCGCACCCAAATCGGGGGCATACCAGCACACCGAGCCGGGGGAGTGACCCGGGGTATGCAGCGCCCGCAGTTCGATACCCGCGACCGCCAAGCTATCTCCGTCCGCGACCGCGCGGAACTCATCGTCGGGATGGGTCATCCGCCACAGCATGTCATCGGCCGGGTGCAACAGCACCGGCGCATCGAAGGCCTCGCCGAGCTCCGGTGCGACTGTGACGTGGTCGTTGTGGCCGTGGGTGCACACCACCGCAACGACATTGCGGTCGCTAACCGCGTCCAGGATCGGCGCTGCGGTGTGGGCGGCGTCGAACACCACCACCTCGGCGTCGTCGCCGACTATCCAGATATTGTTGTCGACTTCCCAACTGCCGCCGTCGAGTTCGAAGGTGCCGTGGGTAACCACGTGTTCGATGCGGGCCATCAGAGCATCACCACCGATCGAAGTACTTGGCCGTCGTGTATTTTCGCGAAGGCCTGTTCCACCCCGTCCAGTCCGATGCGTTCGGTGACGAACTTCTCCAACGGTAGCCGGCCCTGCAGGTACAGGCTGGTCAGCGTGGGGAAGTCACGTTCGGGCAAGCAGTCGCCGTACCACGATGACTTCAGCGAGCCGCCGCGTGAGAACAGGTCGATCAGCGGCATGTCGATCCGCATATCCGGGGCCGGAACCCCAACCAGCACAACAGTTCCGGCAAGATCTCGGGCGTAGAACGCCTGTTTCCAGGTTTCCGGGCGGCCGACGGCATCGATCACCACGTCGGCACCGAAGCCGTCGGTGAGGTCCTGGATGGCTTCCACCGGATCGGTATCTCGGGCGTCGACGGTGTGGGTCGCGCCGAAATCGCGAGCCCAGTCCAGCTTGGTGGCATCGCGATCGACCGCGATGATCCGTTTGGCGCCGACCAACCGCGCGCCGGCGATGGCGGCATCACCCACTCCGCCACAGCCGATCACCGCGACGGTGTCGTCACGGCTGACCCCGCCGGTGTTCATGGCAGCGCCCAGGCCGGCCATCACCCCGCAGCCCAGCAGCCCGGCCACCGCGGGGTCGGCGGCCGGGTCAACCAAGGTGGCCTGGCCGGCGTGCACCAGGGTTTTGTCGGCGAACGCGCCGATGCCCAGCGCGGCGGTGAGCCCGGTGCCGTCGGTCAGCGTCATCTTCTTCGATGCGTTGAAGGTGTCGAAGCAGTACCACGGCCGGCCGCGTTTGCATGCTCGGCACTGGCCGCATACCGCCCGCCAGTTCAAGATCACGAAGTCACCCGGTCGCACGGTCGTCACCCCCGGCCCGACGGCCTCCACGGTGCCGGCCGCTTCGTGGCCCAGCAGAAACGGGTAGTCGTCGTTGATTCCGCCATCGCGGTACATCAGATCGGTGTGGCACACCCCGCAGGCGGTCACGTCGACTACCACGTCACCCGGGCCGGGGTCGGGGATGACGACGTCCACCAGCTCGACCGGCTCGCTTTTCTTCCGGGCGATCACGCCGCGCACTGTCTGGCTCATGCCGGCCAACTTACCTGTGCGCCCCGGTAGCGTGGTCAAGCATGACGGCTGTGCATAACGACTCCCGTGCCTCCGATGCCCCTGCCGAAGACACCAAGCGGTTCGGTCAGCGGATAGCGGCTGCCGTCGACGCTGCCGGCGTGACGTTTCTGCTCAGCATCGGACACCGGACCGGTCTGTTCGACACCATGGCCGAGCTGCCGCCCGCCAGCAGCGCCGAGATCGCCGAGGCCGCCGGCTTGAACGAACGTTATGTTCGGGAATGGTTGGGCGGCATGGTCGCCGGGCAGATCATCGACTACGACCCGTCGACGTCGACCTATGTGCTGCCACGACATCGCATCCCGGTGTTGACCAGAGCGGGCGGCACCCGCAACCTGGCCTCGGTTGCCATGTCGCTCCCACCGCTCGGCGCGGTCGAAGAGCAGATCATCGAGTGCTTCCGGCACGGCGGCGGCGTGCCGTACAGCGCGTACGCCCGGTTCACCGATCTGCAGGCCGAACAGAGTGCCCAGGTGCTGGACGCCCTGCTGATCGACGAAATCCTGCCGCTGGTCGCGGGCTTGCCCGAGCAACTGCGGGCCGGTGTGGACGTCGCCGACTTCGGCTGCGGGGCCGGGCATGCGGTCAACCTGATGGCCCGGGAATTTCCGGCGAGCCGGTTCGTCGGCCTGGATTTCTCCGACGAGGCAGTGGCTGCCGGCACCGCCGAGGCGCGGGATTTCGGGGTGGTCAACGCCGCATTCGAGTGCCGCGATCTGGCCGAGGTGACGCTCACCGAGGTGTACCACGTGATCACCGCGTTCAGCACCATTCACGACCAGGCGCAGCCGGCACGGGTGCTGAGCAATATTTATGCGGCACTACGGCCCGGCGGTGTCTTCCTGATGGCCGACATCAAGGCCTCCAGCCAACTGGAGGACAACGTCGGCGTGCTGGGGCGCCCCTACACCTACGCCATGTCAACGATGCACTGCATGCCGGTGTCGCTGGCGCTGGACGGGGCGGGGCTGGGCACGGCATGGGGTAGGCAGCTGGCCACGTCGATGTTGACCGAAGCCGGATTCACCGACGTCCTGGTCGAGGAATTGAAGGCCGACCCGGGGAAGTACTACTACATCGCACGCAAGCAGCCCCAAGTCAGCGCCGCCTGAGCCCGGCCCGTGCCCGCACTGGACGTTCTCGCCGACTGGCCGGTGGGTATCGCGGCCGGTGCGGTGGTCGGTCCCGCCGGCATGCTGGCCAGTCACGGCGACGTCGAACGCCCGTTTTTCCTGGCGTCGGTGACCAAGCCGCTGGTGGCGCGGGCGGTGCAGGTCGCCGTCGAGGAGGGAGCGGTCGAACTGGACACGGCGGCGGGGCCGCCCGGTGCCACGGTGCGGCACCTGCTGGCGCATGCGTCGGGGCTGTCGATGTACTCCGACCACGCGAATGACACCCTGGCTCCACCGGGGACTCGCCGGCTGTACTCCAACTACGGCTTCCGGGTGCTGGGTGAGACCGTGCAGCAGTGCTCGGGGATTGAGTTCACCCGGTACCTCACCGAAGCGGTGTTCGAGCCGCTGGGCATGGTGAACACCCGGCTCGACGGTGGCGCGGCAGCGGCGGGGTTCGGCGTCACCTCGACGGTGGCCGATCTGGTGGCTTTCGCCGGCGATCTGCTGCGCCCCCTGCTGGTCTCGCCCCAGATGCATGCTGAAGCCACCACAGTGCAGTTTCCCGGCCTGGACGGGGTGCTGATCGGATACGGCGTGCAGCGGCCTAATGACTGGGGGCTGGGGTTCGAGATCCGGGACGCCAAGTCACCGCACTGGACCGGTGCGTCGAACTCTGCGCGTACCTACGGACATTTCGGCCAGTCCGGCACCTTCCTGTGGGTGGATCCGGTGCATGACCTGGCCTTGATTGTGCTCACCGACCGGAATTTCGGCGCCTGGGCGAAGCCGCTGTGGCCGCCGCTGGCCGACACGGTGATCGGTGAGTACCGGCAGAGCTAGCGCAACAGGGGCCTCACAAGGCACAATAGACACGCACAGCACTAAAACATCAGGAATATCGGCAGCATCCCTGCTCAAAGCGGGTCCCGGGTCGTTGGGGAAGACGTCCCACGTGGAGCCGAAGGAGCGAGTGATGCGTGCGTCGAACCAATTTGCCGACGCGACCAGTGGCGTGGTGTACATCCACGCGTCACCGGCCGCCGTGTGCCCGCATGTCGAATGGGCGTTGACCTCGACTTTGGGTGCCCAGGCCGGCCCGGCGAAGCTCAACTGGACACCGCAGCCGGCAATGCCCGGCCAGTTGCGTGCGGTGGCCAACTGGGTTGGACCGGTGGGCACCGGGGCGCAACTGGCCAACGCGCTGCGGTCCTGGTCGGTGTTGCGGTTCGAGGTCACCGAGGACCCCAGCTCCGGCGTCGACGGCCAGCGTTTCAGCCACACCCCGCAGCTGGGCTTGTGGAGTGGGGCGATGAGCGCCAATGGTGATGTGATGGTCGGCGAGATGCGACTGCGCGCCATGATGGCCGCCGGCGCCGACGCGCTGGTCGCCGAGTTGGACTCGGTGCTCGGCACCGCCTGGGACGAGGCGCTGGAGCCCTACCGCGACGGCGGCGACGGCGCCGAAGTGTCCTGGCTCTGCCGCGGGGTGGGCTGAGTCGGTCGGCACCGGCTTCCCTCTCACCGAGCGGGCAGAAAATGCCATCTGCAGCGGCGTGTCGACGTACCGACATGCACGCTCGCGGCATGTCAGCGGCGAGCGGCTGCTAGCGGCCTAGCGCGGGCGCAGGATCTGCAGCGCCGCCGGAACCGCACTGATCTCGGCTGGCAGCGGGCAGGCGAAATCCCCGTCGGCGTACGCATTGATGCCGGGGCACTCCACCCAGATCGATCGGGCCCGCGCGGTTGTCACGTCGTCGAGGTCGACGTGGGTGCCTTTGAAGACGGTGGGAAACAGCCGAATCAGCTTGGTGCGCGATGCCGAATGCACCATGGTGACGTCCAGCAGGCCGTCGGTGGGGTCGGCGTCCGGGCAGATCAACATGCCACCGCCGTAGCTGCGGGTGTTGCCGAACGCCGCCAGGGTCAGGCCGGCTTGGATCTCCTCACGTCCGTCGAGCAGGAGCCGGAACGGCAGCAGCCGCAGTTTGGACAGTTCGGCCAGGATGGCCAGGTTGTAGCGCATCCGGCCGTGCGGCCAGCGCATCCGGTTGACGCGGTCGCTGACCAGCGAGTCGAATCCGGTCGCCGCGACGGTGCCGAACCATTTGTCGGTGCGGTTATGTTCCGGGCCGCCGCGGATCCGGCCTAGATCAACGGTTTGGGTCCAGCCTTCGGCTACGACGTCGGCGGCCGCTTCCGGATTTCCGGTCGGCAGCCGGTATTCGCGCGCATGGTCGTTGCCGGTGCCTGCCGGGATGATGCCCAGCGGAATATCGCTGCCGGCCAGCGACTGCAGTGCCAGCGCAATGACGCCGTCGCCGCCGGCGACCACCAGCGCGTCGGTGCCAAGCTGCAGGGCCTCCTCGATGAGCAGGCTGGCGTGCGCGGCGTCGGTGCCGATGATTTCGACGACGTTTACCCCGCGTTGTCGGAGCCGGGCGATCGCCTGTTCGGCGGCGGAGGCCGCGTTGCCATGCCCGGCGGTGGGGTTGATGAGCACGGTGACACTGCGGATCGTGCGCTGCCGCAGTCCGGTCACGGAATCAGCTTGCCCGGGTTCAAGATTCCCGCCGGATCGAGAGTGGATTTCACCGCGCGCAGCACCGCGACACCCAATTCGCCGACCTCCTCGGTCATCCAGGGTCGGTGGTCGGCACCGACGGCGTGATGATGGGTGATGGTGCCCCCGTTGGCCATGATCGCGTCTGAGGCAGCCGCTTTGGCGTTGCGCCATTGCTGGATCGGATCGTCGCGTCGGGCGGCGACGACGGTGAAATACAGCGACGCGCCGGTGGGGTACACGTGCGAGATGTGACAGAGCACCAGCGCCTGGGTGCCCGATTCGGCCAGGCTTGCGGTCAGTGCGGCGGCGACCGCGGTCTTGAGCGCGGAAAGGTTCGCCCAGCCGGTTGCCGTCTCCAACGTCTCGCACAGCACGCCGGCGGCCAGCAGCGAATCCCGTAGATACGGCGCCGAGAACCGGCCGCGTTCCCAGGCTCGGGCCGCCGCGTCGCCCAGCGAGGTGCCGCCATGCGCCGCTAGCACCGCCCGGGTTTCGGCATGCCGCGCCTCGGTGTGCGCCGCGGTGCCCTCGAACAGGGTGATGGCCAGGCAGCCGCCGGTGATCTGTTGTTCACCGATCGCCTCGGTGGCGGCCAGGTTAACCCCGGTTTCGGCCTCGTCGGAGAGCCGGATGACGGTCGGGCCGGTGCCGGTCTGGGTGACCGCGCGCAGCGCGTCGGCGCCGGTGCTGAAATCGGGAAACGACCACGCCTCGTACCGGGTGGTCTCGGGCACTGCGTGCACCCGCACCCGAACCCGGGTGATGACACCGAAGACGCCTTCCGAGCCGATCAGCAGTTCGCGCAGGTCCGGGCCCGCCGCTGATTCTGGTGCCCGGCCCAGATCCAGTACACCGGCCGGGCTGATGACGCGTAGCCCGCGGATCATGTCGTTGAACCGGCCGTAGCCGGCCGAGTCCTGCCCGGATGACCGGGTGGCCGCAAAGCCGCCGATGGTGGCGAACTCGAAGCTCTGCGGGAAATGGCCGAGCGAAAAGCCATGTGCACCCAGCAGCCGCTCGGCGTCGGGGCCGGTGACGCCGGCTTCCAACTCGGCTTCGCCAGAAACCTCGTCGAGAGCCACCAGCTCGTCGAACCGGCGTAGATCCAGCGACACGACGGCCTGGAAGGCCTCGGCGGCACCGGTGTCACCGCGCACCGGGTCAAGCCCACCGACCACGCTGGTGCCACCGCCGAACGGGATAACCGCAATGCGATGCTGGCTGCAGTAGTCCAGGATCGCCGCGACGGCGCCCTCCCGGGCGGGGCCGCCGGGCAGCAGCACCGCGTCGGGTGTCTCCTGAACGCCGGAATCGCTGCGCCGCAGCAGGTCGAGGGTGGACTTGCCGCCGGCATGGAGCAGCCGGTCGCGGTGGCCGACCCGGCAGTATTCGGGTCCGACGATCTGCGACAGCGCGGCTCGGTGCGAGTCGGTCAACGCCGACGGACGCAGTTGCACTTGATCGGGGTCAAGTTCGCGGGAAGGTGAATCTTCAACGCCCAGCACCTGTTTGAGCATTGACCTGATGGCTTCGGAGAGTGGCTTGGCGGCAGCCGGGTCGCCCCAGGCGTTCCATTTCATCGGCGGCAGCAGGCTGTCGGCAGGCGTCACGCGTTACAGTATTGCCCAGTGCCCAGCATGCCCGGCTCCACCGCCCTCAATGCGGCACGTCGACGCAACGAATTGATGCGGCTGGCCGACGGCGAACCGCTCGACGTGGTGGTGATCGGCGGTGGCATCACCGGCGCCGGGGTCGCCCTGGATGCGGCCAGTCGTGGTCTGCGGGTGGCGCTGGTAGAAAAACACGACTTGGCGTTCGGCACCAGCCGGTGGAGTTCCAAGCTGGTGCACGGTGGGCTGCGCTACCTGGCCACCGGCAATATCGGCATCGCCCGGCGCAGCGCCGTCGAACGTGGAATCCTGATGACCCGCACCGCACCCCATTTGGTCCATGCGATGCCGCAACTGGTGCCGCTGCTGGCCTCGATGCGTCGCCGCGATCGAGCGCTGGTGCGCGCCGGCTTCCGGGTCGGTGACCTGCTGCGCCGACTGGCCGGCACGTCGTCGACCATACTGCCCCGGTCGAGCCGCATCCCACCGCAACGGGTCGTCGACCTGGTGCCCGCGGTGTGTCGCGACGGCCTGGACGGCGGGCTGCTGGCCTATGACGGGCAGTTGGTCGACGACGCCCGGCTGGTCACCGCGGTGGCTCGCACCGCGGCGCAGCACGGCGCAAAGATTTTGACCTACCTGGCAGTATCCCGGGCCACCGACACCACGGTGCGGCTGACCGACCAGCGCGGCGGCGGCTCGTTCGACGTGTCGGCGCGCGCCATTATCAACGCGACCGGGGTGTGGGCCGCCGACATCGATCCGGCGCTGCGCCTGCGGCCCAGCCGGGGCACCCACCTGGTCTTCGATGCCCAGGCCTTCGGTAATCCGACCGCGGCGCTGACCGTGCCGATACCCGGTGAAATCAACCGCTTCGTGTTCGCCATGCCGCAACAGTTGGGCCGGATCTACCTCGGACTCACCGACGAAGACGCACCGGGACCGATCCCGGATGTGCCGCAACCGACGGCCGACGAAGTCAACTTTCTGTTGGACACCGTGAACACGGCGCTGGGCACTGCGCTGCGCACCGACGACGTCCTGGGCGCCTACGCCGGGTTGCGGCCGCTGGTCGACACCGACGCCGGCCGCAGCGCCGACATCTCCCGCAATCACGCCGTCATCGAGTCAGCGTCCGGGGTGATCAGCGTCATCGGTGGCAAACTGACCGAATATCGGTACATGGCGCAAGACGTCCTGGACCACGCGGTCCGATTGCGTCGCATCGCCGCGGCACCCTGCCGGACGCGCGATCTCCCGCTGGTCGGTGCGCCGGACAACCCCGGCTCGGCGGCTCCGGCAGCCCCGCCGCCGGCCGGACTGCCGACATCGCTGGTTGAGCGGTACGGGGCCGAAGCCACCCGCGTCATCGCCGCCGCGACCTGCAGGCGGCCCGCTGATCCGGTCGCCGACGGCATCGACGTCATCCGGGCTGAATTTGAGTATGCGGTCAGCCACGAGGGCGCACTGACCGTCGACGACATCGTGGACCGTCGCACCCGGATCGGTCTGGTGGCCGCTGACCGCGAGCGGGTGGTGGGCGCCGCCGAGGAGTTTTTGACCTAGCCGCGTTTTCGACCGGCTACCAGCCCAAACGCCGCCGCGGGTGGGGTTTGGGCAACCAGTCGGCGTTCGGGAGCGGCGGTAGCACACACAGCAAACTGCCGTGAAACGTCGTTTCGATCATCGTTTCGCCAGACTGATCTCTTAGAATCCTGCCATGGAGACCGTGAGTTGGCAGGGTCGTCCGCGGGTGGAGGAGTACTTGGATGCGGACGGCCGCATCGTTCTGCCGGATGACGTCAACCTCATCACCTTCCTGAATCGCAGCGTCACCAACTTCGGTGACGCTGTTGCATATCGCTATGTGGACTACACCCACAATCCGGACGGCGCCAACGTCGAGTTGACCTGGAGCGAGGTGGGGGCCAAATCGCGAGCGATCGCCGCCCGCTTGCGACAGGTGACCCGCCGAGGCGAGCGCGTCGCGATGATGGCACCGCAGGGCGTGGACTACGTGACAGGATTCTTTGCCGCCATCACCGCCGGCAACGTCGCGGTGCCGCTGTTCTCGCCGAGCCTACCGGGCCATGCAGAACGGCTCGAGGCGGTCATCCATGATGCGCAACCCGAAGTCGTGCTGACCACTGCACCGGCCGGTGCGGCCATCCATGCGTTCGTGCGCACCCTGCCGCGGAGCACGAGACCGCGCATCATCGCGGTCGATGACGTGCCCGACTCAGTGGGCGCCGATTTCGTCCCGCCCGAACTCGGCACCGACGACATCGCGTACCTGCAGTACACCTCGGGCTCGACGCGGGCGCCGACCGGTGTAGAGATCAGCCACCGGGCCGCCGGCACGAACCTGCTCCAGATGGCCATCGCACTGGGCTTGGATGACTGGCGAACCCACGGCGTCAGCTGGTTGCCGCTCTATCACGACATGGGTC
>CAZPZQ010000014.1:0-26962 GCA_964590745.1 uncultured Mycobacterium sp.
AAGCCGACAAACACACCCAGAAAGAACTCGCCGCATCAGCGTCCTAACCGATCACTGCGCGTCGAAAACCACCTCCCCGGCGATGATGGTGCTGCGCACCAACGCGGCGTCGAGCCTGGCCAACACGTCCGCAGGCGGCCCGGCCAGCACGCACAGATCGGCGGGCTGACCGGCGGTGATGCTGCGCGGCACCGGCGGCCGGTCGGGCCAGCCGGTGAACATCCTCACCGCTTCCAGCGGGGATATCCGCTCGGCGGCATTCAGCACCGCGCCAGAGCAGGTGGTTCGCTGCACGGCGGCCCGCATGCCGGCCCACGGATCGCCGTTGCCGAAGGGCATATCGGTGGACAACGCCACCGGAACGCCGCTGCGCAGCAACGACCTGATGCGCCACAGCTCACCGAGCCGGTCCGGGGTGATCGCGTCGAGGTAGGCGTCGCCGCGTTCAGCGACGAAGTTCGGCTGGGTGACCACGGTCATCCCGAGTGTGGCGAGGTCGGACAGGCTGTCATTCGGCACAACGGCGGCATGTTCGATGCGGTCACCGCGATAGACTCCGGCGGCTCGAAACGCTGCGACCGCGACTGCCAGCTGGGCATCGGTGACGCAGTGCACCGCCACGCCGTGCTCCCGGAAGTGGTTGTCGCGCAGCGTCTTCGTCAGGCCGGCCAAGTCCAGGCCGTCGTCGTCGAGGATGATCTTGGTCGGCCCGAGCGTGACCTCGGGCAGGTTGACGGTGTCGGCCGGTGCCATGCAGTGCAGTCGCTGCACCAGCTCCTTGCGCCGGCGCGCACCGGCGAAAGTGGCGATATCGCGATCGGTGTGGTGCGGGGTGGCATCGGTGACCCCGGTGACGCCGCGGGTGGCGAGCTGGCGGCTCAGATCTTTCAGCGGCGGTTCGCGGTGCGGCAGCCCCGATAGCCCCTCACCGCGAATCCGGAACAGGCGCCCGTCCGGGTGATCGGCCATGGCCAGCCGGGCCAAACCCGCAGAGTTGATGATCCACAGCGCACCGCTGCGGTGCTGCACCCGGATCGGCACGTTCAGTGAAACCCGGTCCAACGCTTCGCGGTTGAGCTCTCCGGCCACTGATTCGTGGTACGCATATGCGCGTACCCACCCGTCGTCGTCTACCGGTGCGGTGCGCAGCGCATGGAGCAGTTCGTCGACTGAGCGCACCTGCGGCGGGCCGGCCCGCACCGACCCCAACGCCGCCGCCGCGGATCGCAGGTGGACGTGGTGGTCGTGCAGTCCGGGCAGCACCGTCCCACCTTCGGCGTCGAGGACGGCCTCGCCGCGGTGTCGAGTGAGGGTCGCGGCGACCTCGGTGATCGTCTGTTCCACTCTGATGTCGACGATCGAACCGTCCAACAGTGCGGCGCGCTGGATCAGCATGGCCGAGTCGACAACGAAACCAGGTGTTTGACCAGGGCGTCGTCGGCGCCCAGGCGTGGGCCGGCGGCCTCGATGTGCGGACGGCGCGGCCGCAGCGCCGGGTATTCGGCGGTCGCGGGTTGCCGCGGCAACGCGGCGTAGGTCGCGGCGACGGCGGCCAGTGAGAAGGTGATCAGTTCGGCGCCGCCACGGGCGATCGAGTCCATCACCGCCAAGGCCGCCTCGATGCCCGCCAACGGGTCGGCGATCGCGTCAGCGCAGAACACCGGCTCGCCACGGACGCCACCGTCGCAGCCGACCAGACCACCCGATACCGCCGCGTCATCACCGAACGCGACGCGGCGACCGCGCTCGGCAGTGGTTCCGTACCCGGTGATCTGCAGCCATACTCGCCCCGGCCGAGGCGCGACGTGCTCGGGCCCCAGGCCACGGCGCGCGAGCCCAGCCGGCCGAGACCCCTCCAACACCACGTCCGCGACTCCGATAAGCGCACGCAAGAAGTCGGTGTCACGGTCGAAATCGACGGCGCAGGACAACTTTCCGCTGTTCATCCAATCAAAGAATGCGCTCGAGCCGCTGCGGGTTCCATCGGGTCGGGAGTGGCTCTCGACCTTGATGACGGTGGCGCCGGCCTGAGCCAACAGCCGCCCGCACAGCGGACCCGCCCACATCGACGTCAGGTCGACAACGAGTGCGTCCAGTGTGCTGCACGCACCGCCGGGTGGTCCGATCTTGCGTATCGTCGGCTCGGCGGGCGCGGTTTCACCGAGCACAGCGGCGGGGATGTCAAGCAGTCGTGCTCGTTCGACGACGGCGGTCGCCGACTGCCCCGCCGCCCAGTCGGTGACCGCCGCCCACGGGCCGCCCGGCGGGTCGGCCCCGACCAGCGCGGGCACGGCCTCGATATCGTCCGGGCGGGACAGCGTGATCGCGCACCAACCATCCGCCGCCGCGATCAGGTGGGACGCCGCGCCGGCCGACACCCGACCGCCGCGGGACAACCCCAGCAGCGCCGCGCGGCCGGTCAGCAGCGTTTCCGCGTCGATGCTGATGCCCGCGGCGCGCAGGCGCTCAACCACCTGCCCGGCCCGCCCAAGGATCCCGGCTCGGGAGAAATCGGGCGGCCCGTCCGGTCGACCGGTCAACCAGGCCAACCCGGAAGCAGCCCATCGGCCGGCGATGTCCGTCACCGACCCGCTCCTGCGGATTCTTCTGCTGCGTCATCGACGATTTCGTCGACCAAACCCCACCGCAGTGCGGTCGGCGCATCGATGGTGCGGCCCGACAAGACGAGATAGGCGGTGCGCCAGCGTCCGATACGGCGGGTGACGCTGACCGTCCCGCCCGCGCCCGGTATCAGCCCGAGGCCGAGTTCGGGCAGACCTAGCACGGTACCGGGGTGGGCCCGCACCCACCCGCAGTAGGCGGCCAGCTCCAGTCCACTGCCGAGTACCTGCCCGTGGACGTCGGCGCGGCAACGAGCGCCCAGCCGCCGGGCCAACGCATCCAGCGCCAACCCCGGGCTGTGCCGGGTGCGGGCCAGATGGGCGCTGGCCACATCGGCGAACCCACCGAATTCAGCCAGGTCTCCGCCGCTGCAAAAGGACGGGCCGGCCCCGCTGAGCACGACGTGGTCGATCGAGCTGTCCAGGCAGGCGACGGTCAACCCGTCGAGCAAACCGGCTCGCATGGCGTCGCTGAACGCGTTGTGCCGACCAGGCCGGTTCAACCGCAGCCGAAGGGTGTCGTTGTCGCGGGTGACCAGGACGGGGTCGGTGGCGTCGGCCAGCGCGGCCGGTTCCCGCTGCTCGAGCCAGCGGGTGAACTCCGGACCGCCCTGCAGCGTCGAATACCCCAACGACTCGGTGATCACTCCGCGCACGGCGGGCGCCGCCGGGTCGACGGAGCGCAGCACGTCATCGCAGATCGCCGCCGCCAGCGGCCAACGCCGGCACCGCTCGGCGATCTCGGCCACCGTGTCGGCCACCGAGGCGACCGAAACCACCCGGCGGTCGGCTTCACCGCCCTTGGCGTCGTCTGCGAGGGTGAAGCTGGCTCGGTCCAGCCAGTATTCGGCGAGCCCGGAGTCGAAGGTGGAGCCGACCGCGATGATGATTCCGTCCGGTTGGCCGCCACCGGCATGCACCACCCCGGCCGAGCAGTCCAGCGCGGTGTCGAGCGGCCCGTCGAGATCGACAACACCGATCATCGGGCCGGCCCGGATGTCGATGCGCGACGTCGATACATGCCTTGACTGTAGAGCCGCTCGCCGATGCCCCGCCCGGCGAGGAACAACAGCGCCGCAATCATGATTTACCGGAAATGATAATGTTGTTCTCGCACCTATCACGGCCAAGAGGAGGTCGCACGGTGGCCACCGACCGCCCCGCTACCCGGCGCCGCACATCTGGTCGGTTCATTCGGCTTAAGGTGTGAAGCGGGAGAGCTAAGCCGTGAGCATTTCGTTGTTACTGGAGATGGCGGTGTCCGACGATCCCGGCCGGGTCGCCGTCGTCTCGGGCGAAACTTGTTATACCACCAGCGAGTTGAGTGATCTCGCGGACGGTGGAGCGGGGCTGATCGCCCAGTCAGGTGCGCGCAGTGTGGCCTACGTCGGGCTGGGCGGAAGCATGCTGCCGGTGCTGATGTTCTCCGCGGCCCGAGCCGGGCGGCCATTCGCACCGCTGAACTACCGGTTGAGCGGCCCGGCGCTCGGCGAGCTGATCGACCGGTTACCGCAACCGTTGGTGGTCATCGACGACGAATACCGCGCCCTTGTCACCGGTGTCAGCACCATGGACTCCGGCACGTTCGCCGTGACGGCGCAAACCGCTGCGCCCGCGGTGCACTGGCCGGACCCCGATGACGTGGCCGTCGTGCTGTTCACGTCGGGAACCACGGCGCGGCCCAAAGCCGTCGAACTGTCGCACCACAACCTGACCAGCTACGTGACCGGAGCGGTCGAATTCGGGTCGGCGGAGCCGACCGACGCGGCGCTGATCTGCGTTCCGCCCTACCATATCGCCGGGGTCGCGGCGGTACTGAGCAATGTGTATGCCGGACGAAAGTTGGTCTACCTACCCAGGTTTGACCCAGCCGCGTGGATCCGTCTGGTCAACGCCGAATCGGTGACCACCGCGACCGTCGTCCCGACCATGCTCGAGCGCATCGTCGCCGAGCTGGAGCGCCATCCGACCCCACTTCCGACGCTGCGCAACCTGGCCTACGGGGGTGCCAAGGTGGCCCCGCCGCTGCTGCGCAGATCCCTTGAGCTGCTTCCCGACCTGGGTTTCGTCAACGCATACGGATTGACCGAGACCAGTTCGACGATTTCGGTGCTCACCCCGGACGACCACCGAGCGGCAGCCGGGTCTGCCGACGAAACGATTCGCAAGCGCCTGGGATCGGTGGGCCGACCCATCCCGGGCGTCGAAGTCGTTGTTCGGGACGACGACGGGCGGGCGCTTCCGGCCGGTCAAGCCGGTGCACTGTTCGTCCGGGGTGAGCAAGTGTCCGGGAAATACACCGACACCGGATCCGTGCTCGACGCCGACGGCTGGTTTGCCACCGGGGATATCGCCATGCTGGATGAGGGTGGCTATCTGTTCATCACCGGGCGGTCCGACGACACCATCATCCGGGGCGGCGAGAACATCTCCCCCGCCGAGATCGAAGATGTCCTGGTGGAACACCCGCAGGTGCACGCGGTCGCGGTGATCGGCGCGGACGACCCGGAATGGGGCCAAGCCATCGTTGCGGTGGTGGTGCCAGTGCCGGGGATGGCGCCCGACCCTGACGACCTACGTGAGTACGTCCGGCAGACGCTGCGCGGGTCGCGCACCCCGGACCGGATCGTCTTCCGACAGCAACTGCCGACCACTGCCACCGGCAAAGTGCTGCGTCGAGAAGTCGCCAACGAACTGCACGTCATCAACGCTGGAGGGGCACAATGATCAAAGCCGGTACCCGTCTGAGAAGCCAGGTGTGCGACACCCAGGTCATCGTGGTCAGGAGCAGCGACAGCCTCGACGACTTGCGGGCCGGGGGAGCGCCGATGGTGCCGCTGGACAACGACGCACCGACCAGCGCGACGCTCGACCCAGCCTTTGCGTCCGGTTCCGTGCTGGGCAAGCGCTACGTCGACGAGTCGGGCGCCGAGATACTCGTCACGAAAGCCGGCGCCGGCACGCTGTCCATCGGCACCGTGCCACTAACGGTCAAGGAAGCAAAACCGCTTCCGGCCAGCGACTGATCGATCGCCGGTGGTGTCGCATGCCTGCGCCCGCATCGGCCGGTGACCGGTCTGGCCGGCTGATGGCCCGACGAGCCGACAACGGCCTCGCCGCTGACGCCTACCACCGCGGCCTGTGGGTGCCCACCACGCTCGCCGACTCGCTGGCCCAAGCGGCGCGGCGCACGCCGACCCGGCCGCTGCTGATCGACGGCGACGTCCGATTGACCTGTCGCGACCTCAACGAGCAGGCCACCATGCTGGCCCGGGCGATGCTGGACCGGATACCGGCCGGCAGCGTGGTGTCGTTCATGTTGCCCAACTGGCACGAGGCCGCCGTCATCTATCTGGCGTCAACACTGGCCGGGATGGTGGTCAATCCGATCCTGCCGTCGCTGCGAGACCGCGAGCTGCAGTTCATTCTCGCCGACGCGGCCCCGCGGATGATCTTTGCACCAAGGGAATTTCGCGGCCATGACTACCTGTCGATGTTCTCCAGGGTGGTCAGCGCGATGACGCTATCGCCGGAGATCGTCGTGGTGCGGGGCCAGTCGGCGGCGCACACTGCTTATCCGGACCTGGTCGGCCATCGGTCAACAACCAGCCTGCCGGCACCGGATCCGGACGCCGCCCGGCTGGTCATGTACACATCGGGAACCACTGGGTCGCCGAAAGGAGTTCTGCACAGCCATAATTCGATGCATGCCCTGATCGCCCAGATCGAGCGGCACTGGCGGATCGCGCCGGGCGACACGTTCCTGGTCGCCTCGCCCATCGCACACATCGGCGGATCGATCTATGCGTTCGAGTGTCCACTATTGCTCGAAACCACCGCCGTACTGATGGACACCTGGGAGCCGGACGTCGCCGTGCAACTCATGCTCGCCGAGCGATGCACCCACATGGCGGGTGCCACGCCGTTTCTGCGACAGCTCCTCGCTGCCGCTCGGCGCGCCGACACCCACCTGCCCGCGCTGAAGGTCTTCATCTGCGGCGGCGCGTCTGTCCCGGCGTCGTTGATCCGCGAGGCGGCCCGGTATTTCCCGGCCGCTGTAGTCACCCGGGTGTACGGGTCGAGCGAGGTTCCGGTCACCACGGTGGGCGTGATGGACGCCGGCGCCCCAGTGCACGCCGCACAAACCGACGGCCGGGCCGGCATCGCCGACGTCAAACTGGCCGATCACGTCGCTGCCCCACCCGGCGAAGGCGAGATCTGTGTCCGCGGGCCGCAGATGCTGATCGGTTATCTACATACCGAAGACGAAGCCGGGTGTTTCGATGCCGAAGGCTACTTCCGCACCGGAGATCTCGGTCGCTGGGTGGACGGCGACTACCTGGTGGTCACCGGCCGCGTCAAGGACATCATTATCCGCAACGGCGAAAACATCGCCGCCCGGGAAGTGGAGGACATCTTGATCGATCACCCGGGCATCGCCGAGATAGCGCTCGTCGGCGTGCCCGACGAGCGAACCGGGGAACGGGCGTGCGCAGTCATCGTGCCGGCCGGAGACGCGCCGCCGGGTCTGGCCGAACTGTGCGCGATGTTGCAGACGCACGGCATCGCCCGGTTCAAAACCCCTGAACAGCTAGTGATCTGTGCGGCCCTGCCGAAAAACGCCGCCGGGAAAGTCGTCAAACATGAGCTCCGAGCGCTGCTGACGCAGCATGTCCAGGTCGGTAGCTGACCGTGCAGGTGGCCATCGTGACGGGGGCAAGCAGTGGAATCGGGTTCGCTTGCGCGACAAAACTTGCCGAGATGAACATGGCTGTACTCGGAACTGGACGTGATGAGGGTCGGCTTGCCGGCCTGGAGACGGCGATCACAGACCCCGATCGCGTCGCCACCATTTCGGTTGATCTGACCGCCGACGGCGCTCCACGGCGCATCGTCGACGCGGCGATCGCCCGCTGGGGTCGAGTTGACTTTCTGATCAACAACGCCGGGATCGGCAGCCCGAAGCCGCTGGATGAAACCGACGACGAAACCCTGGACTACTGCCTGAATCTGATGCTGCGGGCGCCGTTTCGGCTGGCCCGCGAGGTGCTGCCGCGGCTGCGTTCCGGATCGGCGATCATCAACGTCACGTCGACGTTCGCCATCGTGGGCGGTTTGCGGGGCGGCGCGTACTCCGCGGCCAAGGGCGGCCTGACTGCGTTGACCACCCACATCGCCTGCCAGTACGGTGCGCGCGGCGTCCGGTGCAACGCGGTCGCCCCCGGGGTTACCGTGACACCCATGGTCGAGCACCGGCTGGCCGACGACCGCTTCCGCAAAATCAACGCCGAGATGACACCCTATCCTCGGCTCGGCCGGGTCGAAGACATCGCAAACACGGTGGCTTTCTTATGCTCTGAGGCCGGCAGTTTCATCAACGGCCAGACCATCGTCGTCGACGGCGGCTGGAGCTCAACCAAGTACCTGTCCGACTTCGCGCTCAACTCGAGGTGGATGGAATGAAAATAGCATTCTCGTCGGACGAAAGTTACCATCTTCCGGTGGGCTATCCAGCAGGGTTGGGGCGGCGCAGAACCGCGGTGCTCGGTTACTCTCCGGCCGATCGGAGCCGATGATGAGCAGTCCGGAAAAGGAGCCGGTCTGGAAGCAGCGGGCGGTCGAACGCTCCATCAAGACGGCGAGAGTGCGGGCAGCCCAACGCGTCCAGCGCTTTTTGGACGCCGCCCAGGAAATCATCATCGAGAAAGGCAGCACCGACTTCACCGTGCAGGAGGTCGTCGAACGTTCACGCCAGTCGCTGCGTAGCTTCTACCTCCAATTCAGTGGCAAGCACGAACTGCTGCTGGCGCTGTTCGAGGATGCGCTGAGCCGGGTAGCCGACCGGATCCGCGCCGCGACCGAAAAACAGTCCGATCCGTTGGACCGGTTGAAAGTGGCGGTCCAGTTGCTCTTCGAGTTGTCCCGCCCCGACCCGTCTGCCAAGCGCCGAGCTTTCACCGACTTCGCGCCGCGACTGCTCGTCTCGCACCCCAACGAAGTTGCGGTCGCGCACGCACCGTTGCTGGCGGTGCTCACCGAGCTGATCGAGGCGGCCGACGCCGCGGGTAAGCTGCGGCCGAACATCAAACCGAAGCGAATGGCCGCGATTATCATGCAGAGCGTCGTATTCGTCGCGCAGTCCAGTGCCGAGTCGGCGGAGAGCACCGCCCGTCCCATCACCTCAGACGAGGTCTGGGATTTCTGCGCCAACGGCGTCGCAGTCAAGTAAGCCGGTCAGGATCGCAATGCCGACACAACACGCCCCGACGTCCTCGGTCCGGGGCATGCTGGCCGTCTTCGATGTCACCCCCGATGACGCCGGCGGGTTCGCCGGCTTCAGCGACGGCGGCGAACGTCAGGTGGTGGACGGAACGCAACTGCTCGCTCAAGCGATCGTCGCGGCCGCTAAACGACTACCTACCAAGACCATCCGATCCGCACACGCGATGTTCTTGCGCGCCGCCGACGTCGCCGCCCCCGTCGAGTTCCGCGTCGAGGTCAACCACGATGGCCGGTCGATGGCCGGTGTCACCGTGCTGGTGCATCAGGGCGAGCGATGCTGTGCGGTGGTCACCATCCTTGCCGACACCCCCGGCGCCGACGTCATCCGTCATCACGTTCCCCGCCCGCGGGTCGCCGGTCCGGCACACGCCAACCCCTGCGTTATGCCGATGGCCGGCCGGGAGGTTCGCCTGGTTGACGTCACCGACATCAACGATCCCGCCGAAGTGGGTCCGCCCGAACTGTATGCCTGGCTGCACTACAATCCGGTCCCCACCCGCGACGACCTTGCCAAGGCATTGCTGGCGCACTTCACCGGTCACCTGTCCATCTCGACGACAATGCGCGCGCACGCCGGGATCGGCACCCGCCAAGCCCACGTCACCGTGTCCACTGCGGTGATGACCGTCAACGTCACCTTTCACGAGCCGGTTTCCTGGGACGGCTGGATCCTGTACAGCCACTACAGCAGCTTTGCCGGTTCCGGAATGTCCTACGTGCACGGCTTCGTCCACACCGAACCGGGTGAGTTGTTGGCGTCGTTCAGCCAGCAAGGAATGATCCGCCGGCCAGCGGCCACTGACCGGGCGATTGAGACCGCCGCGCGACTATGATGCCCAACCCGGTAGCATCCGCGACGACAATGCAATTCACCGTACCCGCCGTCGTTGACGCTGTGGCTGCCGCGATTCCGGACCGCGACCTGATCATCCAGGGCGACCGGCGATATACCTATGCGCAGACCGTCGAGCGATCCAACCGGCTGGCGTCATACCTGCACTCGCGTGGATTGGGCTGTCACACCGAACGATCCGCACTGGCCGGACATGAGACCGGCCAAGACTTGCTCGGCATCTACGCCTACAACGGAAGTGAATTCATCGAGACGTTGCTCGCGGCGTTCCGGGCTCGGATCGCCCCGTTCAATGTCAACTACCGTTATGTTCGCGACGAGTTGCGGTATCTGCTCGCCGATTCCGGTGCGACCGCGCTGGTGTATCAGGCCGCGTTCGCGCCGACACTGGCCGAAGTGCTCCCGCGGCTTCCGCATCTGCGCACCCTCATTCAGGTCGCCGACGACTCCGGCAACGCCTTACTCGACGGCGCCGTCGACTACCAGACGATTATCGCGGCGGCGCCGCCGCAGCCACCGCCGGTGCAGCCCTCGCCCGACGATCTCTACGTGCTCTACACCGGCGGCACAACCGGAATGCCCAAGGGCGTGTTGTGGCGCCAGCACGACATCTTCATGACCTCATTCGGTGGACGCAACCTGATGACCGGCGAATCCGTCAGCTCGATCGGCGAGATTGTGGCACGGGTGCGGGACAACCCCGGCAGCAAACTGATGATTCTGCCGCCACTGATCCACGGTGCCGCGCAGTGGACCGCCATGACCGCGATCACCACCGGGCAGACGTTGGTATTCGCCTCTACCGTCGACCATTTCGACGCCGAGAGCGTGGCCCGCACCATCGACCAAGAGCAAGTCATGTCGGTTTCGCTGGTCGGCGACGCGATGGCCCGGCCACTGGTGGCCGCCATCAGAAGCGGGGTTGCCGACGTCTCGTCGCTGGCGGTGGTCGGCAACGGCGGCGCCCTACTGACCCCGTTTGTCAAACAGCAACTGACCGAGGCGCTGCCGGGTGTCCTGATCCTCGACGGGGTCGGCTCGTCGGAGACCGGGGCGCAGATGCATCACCTGTCCACCTCGGGCGCGGTGTCGACCGGAACGTTCGCTCCCGGTCCGGACACCTGTGTGGCGGCCGAAGATCTCGGAGCCATTCTGCCGCCGGACCATGACGGTCTGGGCTGGCTGGCGCAGCGCGGCTATGTGCCGCTGGGCTATAAGGGCGACGCGGCGAAGACGGCCGTCACGTTCCCGGTCATCGGCGGCGTCCGGTATGCCATACCGGGCGACCGGGCCCGCCACCTGGAAAGTGGATCCATCGAGTTACTCGGCCGGGACTCGGCGACGATCAATTCCGGCGGAGAAAAGATCTTCGCCGAAGAGGTGGAGACGGCCATCGCCTCGCATCCGGCGGTCGCTGATGTCGTTGTCGCGGGCCGGCCCAGCGAGCACTGGGGCCAGGAGGTCGTCGCCGTGGTTGCGCTTGCCGAGGGCGTCACCGTCGGCGCCCCCGAACACAACGAGCACGCCGCCCGCTCGATCGCCCGTTACAAACTGCCCAAGGCGGTCGTGTTCCGTTCGGCCATCGAGCGCAGCCCGGCCGGCAAGGCCGACTACCGATGGGCGGCCGAACAAGCGATCGCGGGCTGATCGGCTCGGGAAGGAGTTCAGGTGGGCGACCGGTTGACCGGTAGAGTGGCTTTCATCACCGGCGCGGCCCGCGGCCAGGGCCGCGCGCACGCCGTCCGGATGGCCACCGAGGGCGCCGACATCATCGCCGTGGACGTGGCGGGCAAGCTTCCCGACTGCGTGCCGTACCACCCCGCGACGCCGGACGACCTCGCCGAAACTGTGCGGCAGGTGGAAGCGACCGGGCGGCGCATTCTGCCGTCGATCGTCGACACCCGCGATTATCACGGTCTTTGCTCCGTCGTCGCCGACGGTGTCAGCGCTCTGGGGCGGCTCGACATCATCGTGGCCAACGCAGGCGTCGCAGCTCCTCAGGCGTGGGATGAAATCACCCCGGAGTCGTTTCGCGATGTCCTCGACATCAACGTGACGGGGACCTGGAACACCGTCATGGCCGGTGCGCAAAAGATCATCGACGGCGGTCGGGGCGGTTCGATCATCTTGATCAGCTCGGCGGCCGGAATCAAGATGCAGCCGTTCATGGTGCATTACACGGCCAGCAAGCATGCACTCACCGGGATGGCTCGGGCATTCGCGGCCGAGCTCGGCAAGTTTTCGATTCGGGTGAACAGCGTGCATCCCGGCCCGGTGAACACCGACATGGGCACCGGCGAGATGGCCAGTGCGGTAGCCAAAACGATGGAAACCAATCCGCAGTTGAGTAACATGCTCACTCCGTTTCTGCCGGAGTGGATAGCCGAACCCGAAGACGTCGCGGACGCAGTGTGCTGGCTGGCCAGCGACGAATCCCGGTTGGTCACCGCCAGCCGGATTGCCGTCGACCAAGGCTCCACCCAGTACTAGTCGACCGGCTCCGGCGTTGGCGACACCGGCGGTGCCGAGCCCTACACGGGCTGGAAGCCGGAGATCAGCCAGCTGCCGTCGCTCTTGGTCAGCGAGACGATGACACTGTTGCCCATTGCTACCAGCGGCTTCTCGTTGCTGTTACTTATCTGGTTGACGAAGACCAACACCTTGGCGGTGTCGGAGTGCAGTTCGGAGACAGCGGCCCGAACCACCGAGGCTTTGTTCGTGATTTGCTTCTGCTTCGCGGTCGGTTCGAGTACGTCGCCGCTGAATTCGCTGTAGTAAGCCAAGAAATCTCCGGTCAGATGTGACTTCGCGGCGGCCAAGTCGCGATCCAGGCTGTCCGGCGTGTAGGACAACACCGCGACGGCGCCTTCGGAGGCCGCGCGGACCGCCGACCGCGCGGCGGCATCGTCGATCTGGGTGTCCGGCCGCTGCTCGGTCAAGTACAGCGCCGCGGCCAGTCCTGTCGAAACAACCGCCGGAATACCCACCAGGACCATCGGCGATACCAGCCACCGCATTCGGCCCAGTCCGGTGCCGGCCGCCCGCCCGGGTGCGATGGGGCCTGCGGCATCCCGGCCCGGCCGGGCCGCGCCGTCCGGCACTACGTCCGACATCTCGATGTCCTCTACCCCTCCCCGGGCTGACCGCCGGTTGGCTGGTCGCGAGTATTTTCGACCGCTCCGTGACGGTAATCAAGCCGTCGCTACTCTGGCATACTCTTCTTCCGGCTCAAAGAGCGTCGGTCAAACAGGAAAGAAGGGGCGCGGTGCGGTCTGACGAAAAGTCAGCGCAGTCAGACAGCTCGGCAGCGGCGTCAGCGGTGGCCGCGGCGGAGTCGGCGGCCACCGAGGCAGCGGTTCGCGCCCGGGAAGCCCGCGCCCAGGCAACGCGACTGCGCCGGCGTGCCAAAACACTAGCAGCGGGCCAGCACCGGCACCGGATGCCGAAACAGCGGCGGCGGCTGCGACTGCGACTGCCGCGATGGCGGCAACTGGGCGTCGCCGTCGGGGTGTTGCTCATCGCTATCTCGTCCGCGGCGAGCGGCAGCATGTGGTGGCAGCACCGGATCGCCGCGGGTCAGCGCCAGCTCGCCGCGGAGTTTGCCGCCGCGGGCCGCCAAGCCGCCGATGTGTTGTTGACGCTCGATTACACCAAGGCCGCCGAACACATCCAACGAGTATTGGACAACTCGACCGGCACATTCAAATCCGGATTCGAGAAGAACGCAACTCGGGTAATCGAGCGCATGGAACGGTCGAAGGTGGTCGCCAGCACCGAGGTGAAAGATGCTGCTGTACAGTCGATGTCCGATGATGCCGGAGTCGTGCTGGTGGCGGCGCAAACCGAAGCCACCGAGACCGACGGTCAGTCGCAGGTGACGTCGTGGCGGCTGGCACTGCGGTTTGCCCGCGACGGCGGCCGGCTCAAGATATCCGACGTCGAGTTTGTGGAGTGACGATCACAAGGCCAAACCCGACATTCGACAGACCACATCCCGTTCCCCTGTTATTCTCTCCAATCAACGACGGACCCGAGGACCGATGTGACAGCCACCGGAAAGGCCCTCCTGGCCAGTGCGTCGACGCTGGCGGTAACCGCCGGTTTGATGGCTACCGCACACGCTGACGACCCGCCCGCCCATCGGGTCAAGTACACCGTGACAGCTGCTAATCCGATTCAGGCCGACATCTATTACCTCGACAACGAGCCGCCGCGCTTTGATATGTGGAGCCACAATCCCTACGACTGGGTTCCGAAAATCAAAGCCGACGTTGGCCCGGGCAAGACGTGGGTATTCGAGCTGATGTTGAAAAATCCGGACCAATGGGCGCTCGTGTCGGCCAGCAGTGGCACATTCGGGTACTCACAGCCCGCGCCGATGTTTCACTGCGACCTCACGGTGGACGGCGTTGTCGTGATGTCCAAAGACGGCCCCAAGGGTGTGCTCTGCTCGCTGCGCCACTGGTGAGCGAACGGCGAGGGTAATCGGGAAAGCCTGCCGGGCCGCGCTGTCGATCATCGTCAGATAACGTGGACTGCCGGGCGTTCAGACGGCGCCGTTACAACCGCCCTTGGGGGCCGGTTGCGGCACCGGTCCGCCGCCGGGGTTGATGACGCATTGCATGGTTTGCGGTCCGGGATAATTCAATTGGATCATGTGCCAATACGATCCATCCGGATAGTGCATTCCGTCGCAGAATCCATGGCCGGTAGGCGAATGTCCGGTACCTGAGCCATACACACCACCCTTGCCACCGGGGCAGTAGCCGGCGGACAAGTCCGGGACATGCCGATCCGGCTCGGCCCGGGCGAAGGGCGGAACCGCGGCGGCGGCGCCGAGAATCGCCATTGCTACGACGGGCAGTGACCACTTCACGTTGAACATTCCCTCAGACGTCGTACGTTCCTTCCGGTCGGTCGCATCGACCCACACTCGGTGCTTAGGTGTCGCCGCGCACCCACTTGGCTCGACCGTTCTGCGCGATACAGGTCAGGAACAATCCGTCCGGCGCCTGGGCAACGTAGTTCATGTATTGCCCGCATTCGGCACCCTCTTCTTTGATACCGACCATCCTGGGCGACCGGAACCATCGCGGGTGGATCCGGCGCGGCGAGCTGCAGAAAACCATCCGGCCCGGCAGCGATTCCACCGGCCCGTACGACGTCGTGCCGAACACGAAGTAGGTGGTGTTGTCGCACAGCGTCCCGAGCACCACACCCGGCGTGATACCCGGAACGCAACTCGGGTCATCGCAGCTGGGCGGTTCGCCCGCCGCCGGCGACGCCGCCAGCAGGCCGGCGGTCAGCAGCACAGTGATAGCAACCAGGACGCCGCGCATCCGGCTATTTTGGCACGTCACACTGCCACGGGAGTGCCAAATTCTGGATTACCCGAGGTTTACCTCATACTGTGCTAGCGTCCCCGCCAGTGTCGGTCCGATCGATGCCGGGGATCCGTCGATCTCAGCTGACAAGGAGTTGTCCATGGGTGCGCGCGAGCGTCCCGAGTCGGCGCTCGACGACGATTCGGTTGACCACCCGCCGCCGGAGGCGGTTGCCGTCGCATTGGCCGAAGCGGCCGAGGCGGAGGCTCTCGCCGCTGAAGCCGAAGCGCGGGCCGCGGCGGCCCGCGCCCGGGCGATACGGTTACGCCGCCAGGCGATGGCTGCCGGCCATTCCGATGGCGCGGACATGGCCGACCTCGCCGATCCGACTGGGCTGGACAGCGCCCCGCCGCAACGTTGGTGGCGGCGTCGCCCGGGACGGAAAGACATCGCCGTCGGCGCCACGGTCGGTTTGATCTGCGTTTCGTTGGCGGCAAGCGGCTACTTGCTGTGGCACCATCGCGGCATTACCCAGCAACGGCAGCGCACCGCCGAGTTCGCTGCGGTCGCCCGGGAGGCGGTGGTGACTTTTATGTCGCTGGACGCCAACAACACCGAGGAGAATATGCAGCGCATCGCCGACCTCACCACCGGGCGGTTCAAGGACGGATTCCCGGCGATATCGGACGAATTGACCAAACGGCTGCAGCAGTCGCAGGTGGTCACCACGGCCACCGTGAACGAGGTGGCCGTCGAGTCGATGACCGGCGATTCGGCGGTCGTTCTGGTCGCGGCGACGACCGGTGCGAAAGAGCCCGATGGCGTGGAGCGGCCGCAGTCTTGGCACATCGCGCTGCGGCTCACCAAAGACGGTGGGCATCCCAAGATTTCGAGCATTGAGTTTGTTCCGTGACCGTTGACCAGGACCCGCGAATTGACGACGCCGACGTCGGTGACGTCGACGCGGCTGATCCGCGGCCGAGTGAGCGACGGCGGCGGCTGCACTGGCTGCGCGCCGGTAGCCGGCGGGCGGCGGCCGCCGGACGACGGTGGATACGCCAACGCCTGGCCAGGTGGCGCCTGATAGTGTTGGCGCTGACGGCCGTTGCTGCGGTGGGCAGCACCGCCGGGTTGTTCTTCTTCCAGTACCGACCGGATCAGCAGACCGACGACGTGGCCGCCCACGCGGCGATCACGGCCGCCTCCGAGGGTGCGGTGGCGGTGTTGTCCTACTCACCGGCCAATGTCGACGAGGACGTGGCGACGGCCCGCGCGCATCTGACCGGTGAATTCTTGCGGTACTACCGCAATTTCGGTCAACATTTCCTGGCACCGGCCGTCCGGCAAAATAACGTGACGGCGTCTGCCACCGTGATGCGTGCCGCCGTCGCGCAGTTGCACCCGGATTCAGCCGTCGTGCTTTTGTTCGTCCACCAGACCACCACCAGCGGGGACAAACCGCAACCGGTTGTCACCTCGAGCAATGTGCGGGTAACCCTGGCAAAGGTCAACGGGGCCTGGCTGATATCGGAATTCGAGCCTGTGTGAGCGCCCGGGAACCTATGGTGAACGTCAAGCCGGGTGCCGGACGGGTCGGCCGAGATTCGCGGACACGACGATGTGGCGCAGCGGATGTAAGGAGCAGTCAATGCGACGGATTGGCGCAGTCACCAGCGCGACATTGATGGCAGCGGCAATGATTTCAAGCTTTGCCCCGACGGTTTCTGCTGATCCCTATCCTCCGGTGCTGGCCAGGCCGGCCGCCCTCAATGGAACCTACCAAGCTACTTCCGATGGCAACATGGCCAAGCGGAACCACCAGTTCTACAACCAGGAAACCGTCACCAGCACGTGGACCATCACGTCAAGTTGCACCAGTTCCGCCGAATGCGCGGGCCGGATGAGCAGTGACCAAGGATGGAGCGCGGACCTCAAACTGATCGGCGGCGGTATGTGGCTGGTCAGCCACGATGTCGAAGACTTTCTCCGGTGTCCGGACGGCACGGTATTCCCCGGACACCAACACTTCAAGTTCTATCCGACCGACACCAACGACCGCCTGCGGGGCTGGGACGAGACCACCGGCCCGAGCGGCGCCTGCGGGCTCAACCAGTGGACGAAAATCGAAATGCCATTCACCTTGGTCAGGATTGGGTAAGGACCAGGTCTTTCCATGTCTTGGGTTTCTGATCCGCCGATGCGGCCAGGTCTGACTGCCGAAACAGCCGTCCACCTGGGGCAACATAGGAGCCGGTGCGCGGGTTGTATTCGGCGACAGCCACTCCGGGGTTAGTCCCAGATCCGCTGCCGTCGAACGAGCTTGGCGCCACCGATCGCACCGCTTCGTCAGGCAGGGTGGCCGCGCCCGCGGAAGGCCCGGGTGCCGGCGGAGCCGGCGCCATCCAGTTACCTGGCCCGGGACTGGCCGGCGGCGGGCCCGGCGCAGCCGGCGGGCCCGGCGTGTATGGCGGCGCCGGGACATTGGGGTTGCCCGGCGGCCAGAACTGTCCCGGTGGCGGCAGCGGTGGGAGCGGTGCCGGCACGACAGCCGGCCCTGGCGGCGGGAGCGGGGGTAGCTCGTCGGGCGGGGGTAGCGGTGTTCCCTCACGCGGGCCGTAGATGTTGGTGCCCCGCTCGCCCAGGCCGAAGCCGACTCGATCATCGACCGGTACGCCCTGCGATATCAGGTTGGGGTCCAGCGGGTACGGCCCGGTCCAGTGCTGGCGCATGGCCAGCGGTTCGTACGGCTTGTCGCTATTGCATATTTCGACCGTCGGCGCACGCTTGCCCGGCTTGGTCATGCACGGATAGTTGCGCGCACCGCGTACCGCCAGCGGCGAGTCCTGCGGAAGCTTGCAGTAAAGACCGTCCGGTGTGTCGATTTCCGTGGTGTCCGCCGGGGAGCGCCACTGCGACGGCGGTAGGAAACCCACCCAGCACGGCGGCGGGTCGCCGACTTGGACGTGGAAACCGTTCGCGGAGATGCCGGTGTAGTTGTTCCGCGGCGACACCGTCTGAAGACCGGCCACGATCGGCGGAAACAGCACCAGGAGTTGTTCCAGCGACGGGTGGTACGTCACCCCCACCTGCCCGAGGGTGGTGAGGTTGGCCAGCAGCACCGGCAGCGTGGGTTTGACCTGTTCGAGCAGCGCTTGCGCTTCACGCGCGGCGCCCGGCCCGGTCTGCAGCAGCGTCCGCACCTGGGCGTCGTCGTTCGCTACCTGTTCGGTCACTCCGGCCAGGCTGCGAGCCCACAGCCGGATCGAGTCCGCGGTTTCGGCTTGGGAATCCAACAGCGGTGCCGAGTCGTCGACCAGGGCTCGGGCGCGGTCGGAGATGTCGTTGACGTCCCCGGTCAGCTTGCTTGACGAGTCGAACAGCGATCCCAAGTCATAACCGGATCCGTTGAAACTGGTGAATGATTCGTCGAGCAGTGCGCCCAACCGGTCCTTGGGAATGCTGTTGATCAACGCGCTGGCCTGATCCAACATCGGCCCTACCGGTTGCGGGATGCTGGTGTCGCGCATCGCGATCACCGAGCCGTTGCGAAGATAGGGCGGCGAGTCGGTCCGCGGTTGCAGGTCGACATACTGTTCGCCGACCGCCGAGACGCTACGTACGTCGGCCTGCAGGTCGGCCGGAATCTTCGGTGAGCTACCCAGCGACAGTGTCGCGTTCGCCCCGTCGGCGGTCAGGTGCACCGCGGTGACCGTGCCGACCCGCACACCGCGGTAGGTGACGTTGGAAAACCGATACAGTCCACCCGAACCGGGCAATTCCAAGGTGACGGTCATCCGGCCGATGCCCAGCAGAGTCGGTACCTGCACGTAGCCGAAGACCATCACGAACACGCCGACGATCGACGCGATGGCGAAGATGACCAGCTGGGTTCGAACGAAACGCGTCAGCATCTAGCCGCCCGCCCTAGTCATCAGCGCTTTGCCCTGGACACACTCGTCCGGAGGCGGCGGGGTGCGCGGCATGTCGTTGTAGCCGTCCCCATTGGGGAATTTTTCAATGAAGGATTCCCAGCCCTCGTCACCGGCCACCGGTACCTGCGTTATGTTCGACGCCTGGTAGCCGGTGCCCTGCAACATCTGTAGTTTCATTTTGGCGCGGGTGAAATCGAGGACCAGGAAAAGGTTGAAATAGTCGCCCTTCACACCGCGATCGAGCAGGTTTTGGCCGTACGGGAAAGCGCTCGCCAGGTAGCCGATGGCGAAGTCAAGCGGATGGCCGACCTCGGCGAGCGAGCAGATCGCCGGCTCGGCGTTTTCCAGATTCTGCACCAGATCGGCCTGGGTGTCGTTGATCAGGCCGGTCGCGGTGTTGCTGAACACCCGCAGCTTCTCCAGCGCGGTGGTGAGCTGCGGTCGTTCCTTGATCAGCACGTCCAGCGTCGGCGGCATTTTATGCAGCAGTTGGGTGATGACATCACGTTGCTCGGCGAAGGTTCCGGCCAGCCGGTTCAATCCCTTGGTGGACGCGATGATGTTGTCGCGCTGATCGCCGAATATGCCCACCAGCGTGTCGAGCCGGCCCAACAACTCGCGTACCTCGCGTTCCCGCCCGGACAACGCGGCAGCCGCATTGTGGATAACGTCGCCGATTTGACCCAGGCCCCCGGAGTTCACCACGGCCGCCAATGACGACAAGGTCTGTTCGGTCGACGGATAGCTGGATGATTTGTTCAGCGGAATGGTCGCACCGGACTTGAGCCGTCCGGTCGGCGGCTGGCCGACGGGCGGATTGAGCGCGAGGTGCATCGAGCCCAGCAGGCTGGTTTGTCCGACGGTGGCCGTCACGTTGGCGGGTACTACCACGTCGGGCCGCACCCCGACTTCGACGTTGGCGTGCCAGCCCCGCACGGTCATTTTGCCGACGCTGCCCACCACCACGTCATCGATCATGACCGGTGAATTCGACTCCATCGTTCCGACATTGGGCAGCTCGACGTGGAAGACCTGCGCACCCGGGCCGCGTCCGACCGCCCCGGGCAGCGGCAGCGAGTTCATTCCGCCGAACGCGCACCCGGTCATGGTGAGCGCTGCGCACGCCCCGACAGCGAGCCTCTTACCCGCCGTACCGAACACACTCATGATGCTGCCCTTTCCGTCGGCAGCAGCATGTCGCGTACGGTTGGTGGTCCGATGGGCGGCGCCTGGACCGCTGCGGACTCAACCGGCGGTGCGGCCGCAGGTGGCGGCGGGGCCGGAGCCGACTCGGGTGGCAGCGAGACGGCGCGGTGTGGTGGCCGCGGGGGCGGATCGAGCGCACCCGGTGGCGGTTGCCAGAAGGCCCCCGGTCCCCAGTACGGAATATCGTCCCCGGGCAGCCCGGCGTAAGCGGATACGGCCGGCGGGTCCTCCGGTGGCCGCGGGACGGCGCCACTGATGTCTCCCTCACAGGTCTTGTCCCAGTTCCGGTGACACGGCATCAGCGCCGGATCGGTGTAGATGATGTTTTCTGGTGCAGCCGATTTAATTAGGGTGAATTGCTGCGGGAATGGAAAGTAGTTGAAGTTCAGCAACCGCAAGGCGGGCCCGAGGTGCTGGACACACAGCTTTCCGGACTCGGTCGCAGTGATGTTTTCGATGGACTCGATCTGGTTGCAGACGAACTGGACCGGATTGGCCAGGATGTCGAACGCGAAGAGGCCATTTTGAACGCCGGCTTCCGGGTCGTAAAAGTTCGCGAAGTTAGCCAACGCATTCGGCGACACATGCAAGATGTTTTCGATATCCATGCGGTGGTCGACCAGATTCTGGGTCACGTCGGCCAACCGCACGACCTGTTCGGCCGTCTTGTCGCGGGTTCCGGCGATGAAGCGCTTCACCTCACCGACCGCCACGGACAGGTCGTTGAGCGCGGCATCCAGGTCGGACCTGCTTTCGTTGACCACGCTGGTGAGGGTGGCGAACCGGTCGCCGAACTGGACGATCTGGGTGTTGCTGTCCCGGAGTGCGGTGACGAAGGTCTGCAGATTCTTGATGACATCGACGACGTCGTTGCCTTCGGCGAGGATGCGCCCCACCCCGGAGAGTTGAGCCAAGGTCTGGCGCAGCTTGTCGCCGTTACCTTCCAGCGCGTCAGCGGCGCTGTCGATGAACCGGGCCACCGATGGCGTGGAGACCTCGCTGTTGGGTCCCAAATCGGTTGCCAGGCGCGTCAACTCGGTTTTCACCTCATCCCACTCGACCGGCACCGCGGTGCGTTCGGCTGGAATCACCGCGCCGTCGGACATTTTCGGGCCACTGGACCGATAGGACGGGGTGAGTTGCACGTAGCGGGCGGCGACCAGATTTTGAGCCACGATGACCGCTTTCGCGTCGGCTGGAATGGGTACGTCGCGAGCGACGTGCAGGGTCATCTTGACCCGGGTCCCGTCCGGTTGGATGGCCGCGATGGTGCCCACCTTGACCCCGGACACCCGCACGTCATCGCCGGGGTAGGTTGCGGTGGCGGTGCTGAAAACAGCGGTGATGGTCTTCGGCCGCAAGAACGTGTGATGGACGATCAACGCCGCGGCCGCGACGACCAGCGCGGCCAGGACGACTCCGGCAGCGGCGGCAAGCTTGGTGCGCGACATCATGGGTGCCCCTGGTAGTCCTCGATCAACGGCCACGGGAAGTATGACCGCGGGAACGGGGACGGAACGCCGGGGCCGCGGCCTCGGTCGGTGTCGAAGGTGCGGAAACCCCACAAGTAGTCCAGGAAGGGCTGCAGTACCTGCATCGGGATCAGGTTGGGCACGAACGCCATGTAGTAGTTACCGGTCGCGACCGTCTCACCGAGGGTGATCATGTACTTCGGGAAGCGGGTCAGCGTCGTCGAGAGGCTGTCCCGGTTTCTTTCCAGCATCTCGGTCACCGAGTTCAGTTTGTCCAAAGTCGGTGCCAGCTTGGCTTCGTTGTCGTGCACTAATCCAGTCAGCTGCTTGGCGACCGCGGAGGTGTTGGCCAGCAGATCGACGATGGCTTGGCGGCGCTGAGCCAACACTGAGACCAGATCGTTGGCGTTGAGGATGAGGGTGTTGATTCGTTGGCTGCGTTCGGACAGGATGTCGGTGACGTGGGCGGCGCTGGTCAGCAAGCCCCGCAAGTTCTGGTTGCGGTCGTTGAGGGTCTGGGACAGCCGGGTGAGTCCATCAAACGTCGGCCCCAACTGTGGTGCCATCTGATCGATCGTTTCCGAGAGGGTGTCCAATGACCGGTTCACCATCGCGGTGTCGGTGTCGGCGATGCTGGCCGTGGCGTCACTGAGGGCGTCGTTCAGCAGGTACGGCGACGACGTCCGGGAGACCGGAATGACCGTCATCGGATGCATGGTTTCGCGGCCGGCCGACTCCAGAGTGAGCACTCGTTCGCCGAGTAGGGTGCCGGTGCGGATGTGCGCGGTGGTGTCCGACCCGAGCGGGACGTTGGCTTTGACGGTGAACGTCACCAGGGCATCGCCGTCGCGCAACGACATCCCCGACACCGTGCCGACTTTGATCCCGGACACCGTGACGTCATTGCCTAGGGCCAGACCGCCCGCCTCGGAGAACAGCGCCTGATAGCGTACCGCCGTCGCCCACGACACCAGTCGGTCGGGTTGAAGGCCCACGGCGATGATGAGCAACACCAGAACGATGCCGATGAAGCCAGCGCGGATCAGCTGCGCGCCACGGTATTTATCCATCGGATTCCGCACACCTCCCGCCGTCTTGGTAGAACATCGGCGCCACCACGGTGCGGTTCTGAAAGTCGGTAACTCGCCACGTCAGCGAGCAGGTGTACCAGTTGATGGTGGCGCCGTAGGCGCCGGTGCGGTTGAGTTTGCGGTAGTTTCCCGGCGCCTTGCGCAGCGCGGTCTCCAGACCGCCCTTGTCCTCATCGAGCAGCGTGGCCAGTCGGTTCAGCTGATCCACCGAGCCGGATAGCGGCGGCCGCGCCTTGGTCAGCAGATCCGCCAGGGACGCAGTGCCGTTGTCCAGCGCGGTGATCGCAGCGCCGATCGGTTCCCGCTCTGCCGCCAGTTCGCCGACCAGCCGGTCCAACCGGTCGATGCTCCCGGAGAACTTGTCGCCCTCTTTGTCGATGGTGGCCAGCACGGTGTTCAGGTTGTCGATCAGCTGCTGGACCACTTCTTTGTTGTCGGCCAACGCGTTGGTGAACGACGACGTCTTCGACAAGATCGACTCCAAGGTGCCGCCTTGGCCCTGGAAGATCTGTACCAGCGACGAGGTCAGCGCATTGACGTCGCGTGCGTTCAGACCCTGGATAACCGGCTTCAGCCCGCCGAGCAGCAGGTCGAGATCGAGCGCCGGCGCAGTACGGTCGGCCGGGATTTGCGCACCGGCCGATAGCACCTGGGTAGACCCGGGACCGTCGACGAGTTCGAGGTAGCGGTCGCCGACCAGATTGAGGTAGCGAACCGCAGCTCGGGTACCGGCGGTCAAGACGATGTCGCGGTCGGCGTCGAAGGTCACCACCACCGACTTGTCCGGCCGCAACGAAACGCCCCGCACGGTGCCCACCCGGACGCCAGCGACTCGTACGGTTTGGCCCGTTTTCAACCGCGAGACGTCGTTGAACACCGCCGAATAGCGGTGCGTCGCACCGGTTCGGTACTGACTGAAGATGACGAACAGAAAAACGGTCAACAACGTCATCACGACAACGAATGTCGTGAACTTGACGACCGTCATGCGTGCGCCCATCATCCGGGCTGGGTTATCTGTGCGGAGTTGCGCGGCGGTCCGTCGATCGGCCCGAACAGCCACTGCTTGATCAAGTCGGAATCCCACACCATCCGCTGGTTTCCGTACTTGTGCGGGTTGGCGCCGGTGTCGGCGACCACGAACGGCGAATGCCCCTCAAAGGGCACCTGCGGAAGGTCGGTGCACTGTGGGCCGCCCTTTGCTGCCACTCTGGGCAGATCCTGCGGATACCGGTACCGCTCCCCGCCGAAGTCAAAGCCGATGAGCAGGTTGATACCGGGGACTTGCAGCGGGTGAAACATCTGCTGCAGATTCGCCGCACCGGCCAGGCCACAGGTCAGGGCTTCGTGGTACTCGTTGAAAAGGTCAGTCGTGGGTACGAACAGGTGCAGAACATCGGTCAGCGGTTTGCGATTGGTGCTCAGCACATCGTTGCCGACGTCGGCCAGGCCGATCGAACTGAGCAGCAACGCGTCCAGATTCTTGCGCTCGTCAATGATGGTCTGGCTGACCGGGATCGCATTTCGGGCGGTTCCGAGTAGATCGGGAGCCGCGTCACCGTAGGCGTTGGCCACCTCCGCGGTGACCGCAAGGTCGTGGCGCAAGGTCGGCATGCTGGGATCGAGTTCGGCGAGTAACGCATCCAGATCAGTGAGCATCTGCCCGATCTTGCCGCCGCGTCCGTTGAACGCCGACGCCAACGCGCCCAGGGTTTGATTGAGCTTCGCGGGCTCGATCTTTGCCAGCACCGACGTCAGTTGCTGAAAGACCGTGTTGATTTCGACCGTGACATGTTCGCCGCTGAGCACCGCGCCGGGGCGCAACGACTGCGCGGACGGTTGATCGGGCGGCATCAACTGAACGAACTTGGCGCCGAAGACCGTTGACGATGCGATATCAACCAGCACATTCGCCGGAATCAGATGCAACTGCGACGGATTCATCGCCAGGTGAAGGGCCGCTTGGCCGTTCGGCAGCGGATCGATCGACGCGACCTTGCCGACCTGCACACCCCGCATCTTCACCTTCGCGTCCGGGTTCATCACCAGGCCGGCCCGCGGCGACACCACGGTCACCGGCACGGATTTGGTGAAGCCACCGCGGAACAGCGTCACCGCCACCGCGACGATTCCGACAATCGCGATAACCGTCGCCAGACCCGCCAGTGGCCGAACATAACCGGGCGCCGGCGCCCCCCGGGCCCGGCCTGCCGGGGCGGTGGCCGGGGCCCGATATTGGCCGATGGCCGGGTCTCGGCCTGGTGGCGGGATGCTTTGTGTCATCTAGTTTCCCTCATCCGGCCAGGTTGAAGTTGCCGCCGGAACCGTAGACCGCCAGGGACACCAACAGCGTCACCGACACCACCACGATGAGCGAGGTACGCACCGCATTGCCCACCGCGACGCCGACCCCCGCCGGTCCCCCGGACGCGAAGTAGCCGAAGTAGGTATGAATCAACAAGACGGTCAGCGCCATCAAGATGGCCTGCAGGAACGACCACAACAGGTCGACGGGGTTCAAGAAGGTATGGAAATAGTGGTCGTACAGACCCGATGACTGTCCGAACAGGAACACCGTGGTGAATCGACTAGCCAGAAACGACAGGATCACCGCGATCGAATACAGCGGAGTGATCGCGATCATCCCGGCGACGATGCGGGTACTGACCAGATAGGAAATCGGACGGATGGCCATCGACTCCAGTGCGTCGATCTCCTCGTTGATCCGCATCGCGCCCAATTGTGCGGTCACGCCCGCCCCGAACGTGGCGGCCAGCCCGATCCCCGCCACCACCGGCGCCGCGATGCGGACATTGATGAACGCGGCCAGAAACCCCGTCAGCGCCTCGATACCGATATTTCCCAACGAGCTGTACCCCTGCACGGCCAGCACCCCGCCGGTGGCCAGCGTCAGAAAACCGACGATCACCACCGTGCCGCCGATCATCGCCAGCGAACCGGCACCCATGCTGATCTCCGCGATCAGCCGGACGACCTCTTTGCGAACATGCAATGCGGCATGCGGGGCGCCGCCCAGCGCCCGCCCGTAGAACAACGTGTGATCACCGACCCGGCTCAGCGTGGAGGCCGGCCTGCCGAGTTGCCGGGCGATGCGCGGATATGTCGCCCGAAGCGTCGTCAAGGTACCCATTTGCAGCCAGCCTCGTCTAGCCCGTCGTCATCCGGATACCGATCGCGGTGACCACCACGTTGATCACGAACAACGCCATGAACGCGTACACGACGGTTTCATTGACCGCATTGCCCACCGCTTTGGCCCCGCCACCGAAGATCATCAACCCGCGATAGCAGGCCACCAGGCCCGCGATCAGTCCGAACAGCGCCGCCTTGACACACGAGATGATCAGTTCCGGCACCCCGGTGAGCAACGTGATCCCCGCCGCAAACGCACCGGGGTTGACGTCCTGGACGAAGACCGAGAACGTATATCCGCCGAGGATGCCGATGATCACCACCAAACTGTTCAACAGCAGGGCCACCAGACCCGAAGCCAGGACGCGCGGCGTTACCAACCGCTGCACCGGATTAATACCCAGCACCTCCATCGCGTCGATCTCTTCGCGAATCGTGCGCGATCCCAGATCCGCGCACATCGCGGTGGCGCCGGCCCCGGCCACGATCAGCACCGTCACCATCGGACCGACCTGCGTCACCGCTCCGAACGCCGCGCCCGCGCCGCTCAGGTCCGCGGCGCCCAACTCACGCAACAAGATGTTCAGCGTGAAGCTGATCAACACCGTGAAGGGGATGGCGACCAGCAAGGTGGGGACAAGCGCAACCCGGGCGACGAACCAGGACTGCTCCAAGAACTCCCGCCCCTGAAAGGGCCGGCGGAAGAGGAATCTCACCGCGTCGGCGCTCATCGCGAAGAAACCCCCGACGGCCCGCATCGGCCCGGAGAAGTTCGTGGGAATCGCGATCCCCGGCGACCAGCGGTCCGCTACACCTCTAAAGTCCATCGCCGCCGCCCCCTTCCACGATGGTGACTGCCGACACCGCGGTCGGACCTCCGATGTTGTGAGCCAAGCCAATCCGGGCGCCATCGACCTGATTGACCGCGGTACCGCGCAACTGCTCGAAGAGTTCTACGCACTGTGCCACACCTGTGGCACCCGGCGGGTGGCCTTTCGATTTCAAGCCGCCGCTGGGATTCACCGGCA